>NZ_JAKUWG010000003.1:300000-410054 GCF_026782285.1 Streptococcus oralis | reverse complement strand
AGCTCATAGAGGCACAGCATACCTTCCTGATCCCAGTCCCCTTTCTCCCACAGATGTAGATGATAATCTTTGCGACACTTATTTACAATCCCTTTACTTTCTTCGTATAGTTCTTTCAGATTCATAGACCTCTCCTTTCTGCATTTAGTTTAGCAAAATGCAGAAAACTTTTGATCCTCTTCTCCTCTTCTGTTCCCTTTCCACTCTCAACTGCACATAAAAAGAGAGACAAGGTCTCTCTGGGGTTATTTTTCTTCACTCATTTTTGATTTTACTTCATCATAAGATAGGGCATGTGATTCCTCTTCTACTGTCTCAGGCATTTTTCCTGTTTCGTAAAGAGATTTAATTTGAGTACTATCCAATGTTTCGTATTTCAACAATGCCTCTGCAATCAGTTTGTGGGTTTCACGATTTGATTGGATAATTTCAGCAGCTTTGTTTCGTGCCTCATTCAATAATGAACGAACTTCCTCATCAATCTCATAGGCTGTTTGTTCTGAAATTGATTTTTGAGGACTTTGTGCACCAAACATAGCATGATTACCTTCATATTGAACTGGGCCAAGTTTTTCACTCATACCGTATTCAGTGACCATTGCACGCGCCATCTGTGTAGCTTGTTCAAAGTCATTTGAAGCTCCTGTCGTTTGGACATTAAAGATAATCTCTTCAGCTACACGACCACCCATCAAACCTGCTAATTGTTCTTTCATGTCTTCTTTAGATAGAAGCATTTGATCTTCTTTAGGAAGTGCAATCATGTATCCGCCTGCACGTCCACGTGGTACGATGGTAACTTTATGAACAACACGGGCATTTGACAGTACTAAACCAACAATGGTATGTCCAGCCTCATGATAAGCAACCAATTCACGTTCTCTTTGTGATACTGTTTTATCTTTCTTAGATGGTCCAGCAATCACTCTGTCCTCTGCCTCATCAATATCTGAAGCATCAATGATTGATTTGTTGCGACGAGCAGCAACTAAGGCTGCTTCGTTTAGAACATTTTCTAAGTCAGCTCCCACAAAACCTGGGGTTTGTTGGGCAACTAGTTTCAAATCAACATCTTCTGCTAGAGGTTTGTTTTTAGCGTGAACTTTCAAGATTGCTTCACGACCTTTAACATCAGGGCGACCAACCAAGATTTTTCTATCAAAACGTCCTGGACGGAGAAGAGCTGGATCTAGAACATCTGAACGGTTCGTCGCAGCGATAACGATGATTCCTTCATTTCCCTCAAAACCATCCATTTCAATCAAGAGTTGGTTCAAGGTTTGTTCACGTTCGTCATTTCCTCCACCGAGGCCGACACCACGTTGGCGACCAACAGCGTCAATTTCATCGATAAAGATAATGGCTGGTGCTGCTTTTTTTGCATCCTCAAAAAGTGAACGAACTCGGCTAGCCCCAACTCCGACAAACATTTCTACAAAGTCCGACCCTGAGATGCTAAAGAATGGAACTCCTGCTTCTCCAGCAACTGCCTTAGCAAGTAAGGTCTTACCTGTTCCCGGAGGTCCCTCTAAAAGAACACCCGCAGGAATACGCGCACCAAGTTTGGTAAATCGTTTTGGATCTTTTAGGAATTCAACAACTTCTACTAATTCTTGTTTTTCTTCCTCGGCACCTGCAACATCTGAGAATCGTACCTTGATATCTTCTTTGTTAGCAGCTTTGGCCTTGCTACGTCCAAAACTCATTGGATTTCGGCCACTATTTCCTCCCATATTTCCCATCATAGAGAATAAGAAGAAGAAGAGAATAGCAAATGGTACAACAGAGACAAGGATATTGATCCACATACCGCTTGAACTCTCATGTTTGACTGTTACTTCTGCCTGATGTTCAGAAGCAAGTTTTTGCAATTCTGCAACTGTCGAATCAGACGGAAGAATGCTACTTGAGAATCTTTCTACTGTTGTAGCAGTAGGAGTGAAAAATTGAATTCCAGTTTCTTCTTTACTAGTCTTAGGATTTTTATAAACACCAGACACTTCAATGATGCTACCATTTGGCTGATAGGTTAATTCTTTTACATTGTCTGCTGTAATTTCTTTTACCAATTCTGTATAGTTAATTTTTTCGCTTCGTCCAGCAGTATTTCCAGAGTAAAAATACTGGAATCCTGTCACTAGGAAGAAGATAATTAACAAGTAGAGAAATGGGTTTCTAACTAAACCATTATTTTGTTTTTTCATTAAAGATAAATCTTTCTAATTTGAATAAACTTCTTCTTTCAATACTCCGACATAAGGAAGGTTACGATAATTTTCTTTATAGTCTAAACCATAACCTACTACAAACTCATTTGGAATAGTAAAGCAAGTATAATCCGCTTCAATTTCAACAATGCGTCCTTCTGGTTTGTCTAACAAAGTCGCGATTTTAACAGAAGCTGCTTCTCTTGCAATAAACATATCTTTCAAATTCTTCAAAGTTTGACCTGTATCGATGATATCTTCTACAAATAGAATATGTCTTCCCTTGATATCTTGAGTTACGTCTTGCTTGATATTGATGACACCACTACTTGCTGTTCCACCATGGTAACTAGATACCATCATGAAGTCCATCTCAATATGCGTATCAATATGTTTGACCAATTCAGCCATAAAAGGAATCGATCCTTTCAAAATGCCAATGAGTATTGGATTTTTCCCCTCATAGTCTTTGGTTAGCTGCTCACCTAGCTTTTTAGCTGCTTCTGTAATTTCATCATGTGAAACAAGGATTTTTTTAATATCGTGTTCTAACATCTTTTTACCTATCTATTTTTTCTATATAAAGTATAGTGTTCATTATATCATTTTTCGTATTTTTACTCAAATCACTGGTCGCAATTCCTAAAATTGAGACAATTTCTCCAAATTGCTCAATAATAGGAGTTATTTTTCGTTTTTCAATAGGGATTTTCAAATCTATAAATAAACGTCTCAGTTTCTTTCGATGACCATTCAGGGTAATAACATCGCCAGGTTTTCGACATCTAATATGTACAGGTGTTTCCCGTGAAACCGTTACTTTTTGAACAGAATCCCCTTCAATAGGGATACCAAAAGAAAATAAATAACCCATATATCGAACTTGATTTTGATAGTGTAACACAAGTTCATCTTCCTTTTCATCAGCCTGAGGACTGATTTTACAAACTCGAAAATTTTGATACTCTTTTATCAATTCATAGCCATTTTTAAGAGAATGACGATACTGACTTTTCCTTGCTAAAATCTGTCGAACTTCGGCAAACTGAGCCTTTGTCAGATTTAAGTCTGGAAATTGATTAAGATAGTTCTGTAGCAAGATTCCTTGAGTTTGTTGAGAGTATGAAAATAGCTCATTCAAATCTTCCACATCAATTTGTTTCGAAAGTTCCGTTATTGTTGCTTGGTAATCTGAAATTTCCCTTCCAAAATCTAAAAGGGCGGATTTAAGACAAGGATTTTCTTTTTCAAGTTCTGGTAAATACCTATTCCGAATGCGATTGCGAAAATAGGTATTTTCCTGATTTGTTTGATCTTCAAAATGAACAATTGGTGGAAAATCCTTTTTATGAAAATACAACAAGGGACGAATGATTTCAATTCCATCAACTACTTGACTTTCTTTTATCCCTGTTAAATGACGTAACCGACTCCCTCGAATCAAGCGCATCAAAATCGTTTCAACCTGATCATCAGCATGATGTGCTGTTACAAGAGCGGTTGCTCCTGTTTCTTTCATGACCTGTCGAAAAAAATCATAGCGAAACTCTCGAGCACGCGCTTCTGAAAAGTCTCCTGAAAAACTTGTGATATAAATAGGAAGTTCAGCTGCATCAGCTAACTTCCTTAGTTCATTTTCCTCCCAGTCAGACTCACTTCTCTGCTTGTGATTGACATGTGCTACAATCAGCTCAATTTCCAACTCATTTTGATAAGTGGACAATAGATGGAATAAAAACATCGAATCCAATCCACCAGACAGAGCTAATACGACCTTAGAATGTTTTTTGAAATACTCTTTTTGGAGAAAATGATTTAAAAAATCCCGGTCCCTCATTTTAGAACCTCATAGACATCCTTGGCTATCTTAGCAATGGTGTCATAATCAGAATTTTTGGTGAAAATAGAGAGAACGAAAGGAGAGTCCGTATAGACAATCGCAGTGTCATGTTTAAATTCGTCGGCATCTCCAATTTTATGAGCTACCTTAACCGAAACACCTTTCGCAATTCGTTGGTTATCAAAATTCGTTTTACTTAGAGACTCTAAAACAAAACCATTCTGATTATAAATAGCTTCCATGACCTTTCCAGCCATTTTTGAAGAAGTCAATTTATCATTCACATCCCAATCTTCACCCATAATGGTGGACATTTTTTCTTTAAAAGCCCCGTCAGATTGATTGGTCACATAATAACCCAAAATATTATGAGCAACATTGTCAGACTCCTTTGTTACCTTGGTAATTAATTGTTGGAGGCTGTAGTCTTTGTTGTCTCCTGTTTTAGGTAAACTACCGCTACCTTCTGGTTTATAGGATCCAGGAAAGCTATTCACTTCTGGAATATACTTGAAGTTACTATCTAGTGTATACTCCCCTTGATTTATCTTATCTTGAGCATAATAAAGATAGGCTAGCTTCAAGATGCTAGCTGCATAGAGTTTGCTGTCTTCATTCACCCCAGCTTCTTTTCCTGTACTCAGCTGTTTAACATAAATAGAGTAATTTTCATTCTGATAGTTGTTTGACAAGACTTCTTGAACCTTCTGGATACGATTATCTTCTTCTGAAACAAACTCTTTTGATACCCACCCAACTTGATCAATATGAAGAAATTCTTGTCCCTCAGCAAAGAGGGTTCTATCCACTGTTACGCGTTGATAGGGAGAGAGGGATGAAGAAATTTCTTTAGCACCATAAGGACTGTTATAGATAACAAACCCCGGTTCCAACCATACTTGTCTATTTTGAGTTTGAACTTGACTTTGATCATAGACCAAGCGCTTATCTGCAAGGATAAACTGGTGATTATCTAATTTAAAAACAGGAATACCTTGTCTATTCAAACGCCATTCTACGATTTTAAAGGTGGTTCCAGGAGTCAATTTTCCAGACTCCTTAATCAAATCCTCATTTGCATAGATAGCCGTTTCTCTATAAACCATTGGCGATTCAAGGGTTTCTTTATAGTATAATCCATGATCAGACTCAGTTAGGTAATAAATTTCTTGTGAAGAGTAAGGAAGCTGTTTTTCTGTGCTAACTACTCTTGAAGTTATGATAAAAACAGATAGTAGCGATAACACTACTAAGAACTTACGCATTCTTCCCTTCCCTTTCTTCTTGTAATCGTAATAAATGGTTTTTAGCTGCCAATTCCTCTAATTTTTCATCTGATAAACTTAAAAATTGCTCAACAACTTCTAATAAATTTTCCATGACATTACCTCGGAAGCAAATCAGGAATGGTATAAATTGCTTCTCGTTTCTTTGAGTAATAGTACTTGGCGCGTGCATATTTTGCTACATAGTCTTCATCTTTCAACTTTGCAGCAAAAGCAGATTCCTTATCCTTTTCATCACTAAGAGTTTGGTACTGCTCTTTCAACTCTGTCAATTGCTGACGACGTTGTAATAACTGATTATAGCTTTGGGCCAAGTTATAAGTTGGTAAAATAAACAACAAAATCATCAAAATAAGAACCCAACCCATGAAACGATTTCGTTTTTGTCTCTCCTTCATCAGGTAACGACGACGTTGGTGCTCATTTTGAATAAAAGGATTGTTCATCTGTACAATATTTTTAGACATTTTCTTCTACCCGCGTTTCACTGATAATTTCATACATGCCTGCTGCATCTTCTTTTTTTGTACTATCTTTCATCTCTAGTACTTTAACAAGCAACAACTTATTTCCAAAGCGAATTTCAACTTGGTCATCAACTTTTAAATCCGTTGAACTTTTGGCCAAGATTCCGTTCACCTTGATTCTACCTTTATCTGCTACTTCTTTTGCGACCGTGCGACGCTTAATAATTCGTGATACTTTTAAATACTTGTCTAATCTCATTTTTATTACCTCAAATTACTATTGTACCATTTTTATCCCTTTTATAGAAGAAAAACGTCAAAGAGAATTAGCTTCCTTTGATTCTTTTATCTCCAATAAACTTTCTCCAAAAATCAGTAGACCTTCTAAAATTTCATAGTCCTTCTTGTTTCGGACATCGAATATGACTTCCATTAATCCTCTATTCTCCGCTATAGCTGCTTTTAAATTCGTTGCAGATAAGGCTTTAAAATAATCTTGAGCCAAGAACAGTCGTTGAGTGACTTTTTCAAATTGAACTGTAATCTTATTTTCTTTTCTTTCCACACGTTCTACAAAGACCTTATCCAAGTATGATTTGACCAAACCAATCTCTAAAAGATAGGCCACTACGTCTGGATATTCTCCAAAGCGGTCCATCAATTCTTCTTGTAATTCTTCATAGTTGACACGGTTGTCAATTTGACGAATTTTCTTGTAAATCTCAATTTTATGTCGTTGATCAGAAATATAAGTGTCAGGAAGATAGGCATCGATTTGTAAAATCAACTCAGCATTCCCTTTGCTTCTTGTATTTCCATTACCATTCCGTTTAGCGATAGCTTCCTCTAGTAACTGAGAATACAATTCAAAACCAACAGAATCAATGAAACCAGACTGGGATTTCCCTAATAGATTTCCTGCTCCACGAATCGAAAGATCTCGCATAGCAATCTTAAATCCTGAGCCCAATTCTGTAAATCCTTTGATTGCTTCTAATCTCTTTTCAGAGACTTCACTGATTGATTTTTCTGGGCGATACATAAGATAAGCATAAGCAATACGATTACTACGACCAACTCTTCCTCTTAATTGATACAAGGTTGACAAGCCCATATGATCTGCATTTTCAATAAATAAGGTATTGGCGTTCGGAATATCTACCCCTGTCTCAATAATAGTAGTCGTCACCAAAATATCATATTGTCCTTCAATAAAGTCCAATAAAGTGTTTTCCAACTGAATTTCACTCATTTGTCCATGAACATACCCAATCGAAGCCTCTGGAATCAACTCCTGTAACTCTGAAACCTTCTGGTCAATCGTGTCAACTTTATTGTAAAGATAGTAAACTTGACCTCCACGCTCCATTTCACGCAAGACAGCATCACGAACCACACTATCATTCTTTTCTAAAACATAAGTTTGCACTGGATAGCGATTGGTTGGAGGAGTTTCAATAACAGACAAATCTCGGATTCCCAGCATAGACATATGAAGAGTACGAGGAATCGGCGTTGCTGTCAAGGTTAGGACATCTACTTGTTTTTTCAGTTCTTTCAAGGTTTCCTTATGCTTAACACCAAATCGTTGTTCCTCATCAATAATCATCAATCCCAAATCTGAAAACACAACATCTTTTGACAAAACACGATGCGTTCCAATCAAAATATCGATTTGACCATTCTTTAATTTTTCAAGTGTCTCTGCCTGCTCTTTTTTACTTCTAAAGCGACTCAACACATCAATATTAACAGCAAAATTTTGAAATCGTTCCTTAAAATTCGTATAGTGTTGTTGCGCTAAAACCGTCGTCGGAACTAGAACAACAACCTGTTTGTGATCATTGACAGCCTTAAATGCTGCACGCATTGCAACTTCAGTCTTTCCAAAACCAACATCCCCAACCAGAAGTCGATCCATGGGGTGAGAATCCTGCATATCTCTCTTGATTTCCTCAATACTACGAAGTTGATCATCCGTTTCAACATAAGGGAAGGAATCATCAAAAGCATGTTGATCATCATCATCAGCTGAGAACGCAAAACCCTTCAACTGACTACGCTCAGAATAGAGTTTGATTAAATCGTCAGCTATATCCTCTACCTGGTTCTTAACTTTTTGCTTGGCCTTTTTAAAATGCCCGTCATTTAATTTATTGAGTTTAGGAGGTTTCCCATCACTTGAAACATATTTGGACAGTAACTGAATCTGCTCTACTGGGATGGAGATTTGATCCCCATTTTGATATTGAACACTGACATAATCACGGTGAATCCCTTTGATTTCAATTGTTTCAATCCCTAGATATTGACCAATTCCATGGATATGGTGAACAACGTAGTCCCCTTTTTCAAGTTCATTATAATCTTTTAATCGCTCTGCGTTTGAAGCATGTTGTCTTCGAAAACGACGTTTTAATTTCTTTTGAAAAATCTCATGTTCAGTAATCAAGAGAATTTTTTCATCTACAAAATGAAAACCATGTCTTAGGTTACCCTCAATCAAGTTTACAGATTCTTTACAGATACTTGACTTGTCTCTGGAATCCAATTTAATCTGATATTCCTCTAAAACATCCTCCAGTGTTTTACTTCCCATTGAATTGCTAGACTGCAGAACAATGGTGTAATCCATTTTTTTATATCGCTCAATTTCTTCTTTAAGAAAAGAAAATTGATTGAAAAATTCCTGCATAGGATATTGATTAAATTGATAAATGTGATCAAACTTGAGATTTCCTAAACCCTTTTGAAGATTAGAGAAAAAGGTCACTGGACTTTGTTTTTTATAGATTTGCTCTGTATCTGCAAAATACTGCATCTCAGAAAATGCTTTACTATTCTGTAAATCTTCTGTAAAGTATTGCGCTAATTCTCTTTCAAAAACTTCATATTGATTCATCAATTTTTGATAGTCATCAAAGAATACTGGCCTATTTTTTTCAATATAATCAAATACAGTCCATGTTTTATCGTAACATAAAGACAAAAACTTTCGATTATCTGAATGTACTTGTTTTTGATGAAAACTTGACAAAATTTCTTCTAAATAGGATTTCAAAATCGGCGATTGAGTCTTCGAAATTTGCTTTTCTAAAGCTGACTGACCTCGTTGATAATCCTTTTCTCTCAAAAGCATATCACTAGCTGGAAAGATGGCAAGTTCTGTTTGATTTTCCTTCGATAATTGTGTCTCGACTTCAAAAGTACGAATGCCATCAACTTCATCACCAAAAAACTCGATTCGGAAAGGTTCTAACTGAGACATCTCAAAAATATCTAAAATATCTCCTCGAATACTAAACTCACCTTGTGTCTGTACTTGAGTAACTTTGCGATAACCGATTTCCTTTAATTTGTGAAGAAGGTCATATTGATCATATTCTTCGCCAACTGCAATCCTTATAATACTTTCTTTAAATCTAGTCGGAGAGGGTAGAATCAATCGACTCGCTGCGATATTACAAACTAAAATCCCTTTCTTAGACGGATCACTCAAAAAACGCAAGGCCTCAACCCGCGAAATGATTTTTTCTTGTGAAGACATCAAAAACTCTACCATAGGAGAGTCATCTACCAAAAATGGATAGACAAATTCCTCTCCTAAGAGAGAAAGAAGATCATTGATAATTCTTTCGGCTTCTCCATAAGTCGATGTCAATAATACAATCTTATTTTCTTTTTTTAGACTACTTGCAATTGCAAGAGCCTTGGTAGAAGTTGACAGACCTAGTATTAGTTGTCTTTTCTTATCTGTCAGATTTTGATGCCATTTTTCTATCTGATTATTTTCTGAGAATAAATCTAATAAAGTCACCATTTATCCATTATACCTCTGCATTGTTTTCTCAAAGTTTTTCTCTTGTAAATAGTAATTTACAGCATCGTAAACCTTGTCAATAGACTGTAAAATACCTACATAGTCATCCTGATCAAACTTACTTAAAACATGGTGAACAACTGACATGCCTTTTTTAGGTCTTCCAATACCTATTTTAACACGGTTAAATACCTGAGTCCCTATATGTTGAATAATAGACTTGATACCATTATGACCACCTGCTGAGCCCTTTGCTCTTAAACGAATTTTCCCAACTTCCATGTCAAGATCGTCGTAAATAACGAGTAAATCTTCAATCTCCAAACCATAGTAAGTCAATAAAGCATGAACTGCTTTTCCACTTTCATTCATAAATGTTGTTGGTTTGACAAGATAAATTTTTTCGCCATTGAGGAAAAAAGAGGCTAGGTCAGCTTGAAATATCTTGTCGTGTGTAAAGGTGACGTTTTGTTTTTTAGCTAGTTGGTCAATCAACATAAAGCCAACATTGTGCTTGGTTTCAAAATATTTATCCCCTGGATTTCCTAATCCAACAAGTAATTTAGTCATTTATTTTCCTTTCAAAAGCCAAAAGGGTTGGAATTTTTTTCCAACCTAATTGACACTATTTATTAAATGTTATTAAACATTAAAGCGGAATTCCATGATATCGCCATCTTGAACGATATATTCTTTTCCTTCTTCACGCAAGCGCCCAGCTTCTTTTACTGCCTTTTCAGATCCGTATTTCACTAAATCCTCATATGACATGGTCACTGCACGAATAAAACCTTTTTCAAAGTCTGAGTGAATAATACCAGCTGCTTGAGGAGCCTTCATACCACGTTTAAAGGTCCAAGCACGAACTTCTTTTTCACCAGCTGTGAAGTAAGTTCCGAGTCCAAGCAAGTGGTAAGCTGCACGAGTCAACTTGTCAACGCCTGATTCAGTCAACCCAAGTGCTTCAAGAAACTCTTGCTTGTCTTCTTCGTCTAACTCAGAAATTTCTTCCTCAGCACGCGCAGAAATAACTACTACTTCTGCATTTTCTGTCGCTGCAAATTCTCGAATTTTTTTAACATAATCGATAGAATCTGGATCTGAAACCACATCCTCATCTACATTAGCAACATAAAGAACTGGTTTAGTGGTCAAAAGGAAGAGTCCTTTGACTACTTTTTGTTCCTCATCTGTGAATTCAATGGTACGTGCTGATTTTCCATCTTCAAGGACTGGTTTAATTTTTTGAAGGACGTTAAACTCTGCCACAGATTCCTTATCTTTTTGCGTACGTGCCATCTTTTCTACACGCGCATAGCGTTTATTTACTGACTCTAGGTCAGCAAGAATCAACTCCAAGTTAATGGTATCAATATCTGCAAGTGGATCCACAAAAGCGTCTTCACGTCCTTGCTCACGCATAACATTTTCATCATCAAAAGCACGAACTACGTGAACGATCGCATCTACTTCACGAATATTGGCCAAGAATTTATTCCCTAGACCTTCTCCTTTTGAAGCTCCTTTTACAATCCCTGCAATATCTGTAAATTCAAAGGTTGTTGGGACTGTCTTTTTAGGTGTAATCATTTCCGTTAGTTTTTGTAGGCGTTCATCTGGAACTTCCACCATTCCAACGTTTGGATCAATAGTCGCAAATGGGTAGTTTGCTGCCTCTGCTCCTGCTTTTGTAATTGCATTAAAAAGGGTTGATTTACCAACGTTTGGCAAACCAACGATACCTGCTGTTAAAGCCATATTTTCTCATTCTCCGTTCTCATTTCAATCCCTAACATTATAACACAAAAAGGGAAAACTTGCTAACCCTCTAACTAAGGGTTCTTAGTCAATAATCTTATTCATTTTTCGTTCAAAATCATAGCGACTCATCATGACAAGGTGGTCACAATTGCTACATTTGATTTTGATATCTGCCCCTACGCGTGTAATTTCCCAACGATTGGCTTTTTTACCAGTTGATTTAATTGTGCAAGCATGTGGTTTTTTCATCTCAACAAAATTTCCAACTTGATACATACTACTCTCCTTTTCTTTTTCGATTATATCATAAAAGAGGCGAGCCAGGCTCAACCTCTTTCACTTAATTTGTACGAACTGGTGTGATGAGCTGCATGAAGTCTTCGTCAGTATCTGCTGGAACAAGAGTGAATGGACGAACAGCTGAGATAAAGCTGATAGTTACTTTTTCACTATTTAAAGCCTTGAGAGAATCAATCAAGTAAGTCGGGTTGAAACTAATGGTCAAATCATCCCCAGTCACCTGCTCCGTATCGATTTCTTCGTTTACTTTACCAACTTCTGGAGAGTGAACATGGGCGCTAACAACTCCACCTTTAATTTCAAGCTTCACAGTACCATTTTGAGTCGCACTTGATAAGAGACGTGCACGCTCCATAGATTGACGCAAATTAACCACATCAAAAGTAATTGTAGTGTTAAAGTCTGTTGGAATCAAACGATCCGTATCAGGATAGTTTCCTTCTAGGAGACGAGTATAGAAGCTAATATTTTCGCTTCTAAAGAGGATTTGATTATTTGCAAAGAAAATCTCCACTGTTTCAATATCATCCGTAAATACAGCTGAAAATTCGCGTAGAGAGCGACTAGGAATTACCACATCGAAATCATCGCCATTTTTTTCAAGAGTCAATTTTTTCTGGCTAAGGCGATGAGAGTCTGTCGCAACTGTTTTTAGTTCTTTATGTTGACTCAATACGAAGTGAACACCTGTTAAGATGGGACGACTTTCTTGCGTACTTGCAGCAAAAGCTGTTTCATTGATAATTTTCTTGAGTAATTTTGTTTCAAGAACCAAAGGAGTACTTGCTGAAATTTCTTGAATACGAGGATATTGTTCGCTATCTTTTCCTTTTAGGGTAATTTCTGATTTACCACTTGTTAAAACAATTTGTTTTTGTTCAATCTCTTTGAAATCAAGCGTTACATCTGGAAGACTAGATACAACATTGATAAAGAAAGAAGCTTCAAGAAGAATCGAACCTAAGGAAGTAATCAAAAGACCTGCATCTTCATTCTTTTGAGAAATGAAATTTTCAATGGAAATTTGACCATTTGATCCAATTAAAGTAATGCCTTCATTGGTAACATCAATTTTGATTGTTGATAAAATTGGAATAGCATTTTTGGAGCTAATTGCTCGTTTTGTGGTATTTAGGGCTTGTAGAAATAAATTTTTATTGATTGAAAAATGAATCATGGATTCTCCTTTATTTATTTTTAGTATTAGAAGGATAATAGAAATAATAGAGTGTGTGAATTCTGTGGAAAACTGATTTCTATTTAGTAATTTCAGGCTTTTAAGCTTGTTTAAAAAATGTGAATAAAAAAGATAGAAAAGGAAAAGTTATCCACATGCTACTTAATTTTCTTTTTGATTGCTTCGATTTCTAAGCGTAAATTATCGTCTTCGTCAATCAAGGATTTAATTTTAGCATGGGCATGAATAACGGTGGTATGATCCTTTCCTCCGAATTCTTTTCCGATTTTTGGAAGACTATTATCTGTCAGTTCTCTAGCTAGATACATAGCTACTTGACGCGCCAAAACGATGTTTTGAACTCGTCTCGTCCCCTTCATTTCTTTGACACTCACTCCATAAAAATTACCAACTTCAGTTTGGATTTTGTCAATTGGAATGACTAGCAGTTGGCTAACATCTTGTTTGCGAGCTCTGATAGCTTCAGCAGCGATATCAATAGTGATGTCTTTAATCTTCTTTACTCTGGCAATTAAAGTGATATCGTTGATTGCTCCTTCAAGTTCTCGAACATTTGAATCGAATTGACCAGCCAGATATTCTAGGGTATCACTCTGGAAATGGTAGTTTAAATGTTCCGTTTTACTTTGAAGAATGGCGATACGTGTCTCAAAGTCAGGAGGGGTGATATTTTGAGTCAATCCCCAGCTAAAGCGCGTGACAAGCCTTTCCTCAAGGCCCTCTAAATGTTTAGGACTTCGGTCACTAGTCAGAACGATTTGTTTTTGATTGCTATGAAGAGCATTGAAGGTATTGAAAAATTCTTCCTGAGTTGCAACTTTTTTACCGCTGAGAGATTGGATATCATCGATCAGTAAGAGATCAAGGCTACGGTAAGTCTTTTTGAATTTCTCCATTTCCCCAAGTCTCAGGTGTTCAAGAAAATCATTGATAAAACTTTCAGCAGGAATATACTTAACCCGAGCTTCAGGAATATTTTTTAGAATTTCATTTCCGATAGCATTCAGTAAGTGGGTTTTCCCTAGTCCAGGACCACCATAAATGAAAAGGGGATTATAAGTCAATGCGAGGTCTTCGGAAACAGCCAGAGCAGCAGACTTAGCCCAGATATTCCCATCTCCTTGAATAAAGTTATCAAAGGTATATTTTTCCTTCAATCCTGTTTCAGAATATGGAATAGCAAGATTGGCCTGTGAAGCAACATAATGATTGCTATTTTCAGAATCCATGACATAGGTTGAAGATTCTTCCTCAGGCTTTGTTAAGACAAATTGAGTTTTTATTTCAGTATCGTAAACTTCAAAACCAGCAGCCACAATGATATCCTTGAGCTGTTTTTTCCAAACCATTTCCATTTCAGGTCTAGGTAAAAAGATAGTAGCTACATTTCCCTCCACTTTTATGAGTTCAGCAGGTGTGGCATAGAAATCGTACATAGAACGTGTCAATCTTTCTTGAGCCAATTCCAAGATTTGATTCCAAAATTGTTTTTCTTTCACCGATTATCCCCTCCTTTGCTATATTTGATATAAAAAAGTTTACTGTTAAACTTATTTTACCATAGATGCTAGCATTTTTCCACAATCTGTGGAAAAGAATCCACAATGTTTACACTTTTTATCCACAGGCTGGGGATAAGTAAGGTATTCCCTTGAATTCTTTGGTTTTTTGCTATAAAAAATAGTGGATAAATTTGTGGGTTGAAAAAATAAAAGAACAGCCTTATTTCAGGCTGTTGATAATTCTGTCATATTCTTCTTGGCTTGAAAAAGAAATAATAATTTTTCCAGTATCTTTTTTAGAAAGTTTAATTTCTACATTTAATCCAAGTAGTTTTTTTAATTTATCTTCCTCATCTTTGATGAAAGAATCACTTTTTTTCTGCTTCTTTTGTTTTTTCTCTGTCAGCAGTGTTTCTAACTTTCTCACAGAGATGTCTTCATTTTTAATTAGTTGAAAAAAATAGTCTTGCTGCTCTTTATTCAAACCAACTAGTGAGCGTGCATGAGCTTGAGAAATTTTTCCATTTTCTACTTCAGATAAGATGTACTCTGGTAGGGAAAGCAAACGAATAAAATTAGTGATATAAGGACGAGATTTTCCCATTTTATCTGCTATTTCGGTATGGGTATATCCTTTTTCAACTAAAGAGTCATAGGCGCGTGCCTCTTCAACTGGATTCAAGTTTTCTCTTTGTAAATTCTCAATGATAGACTGAATCATCATTTCCTGATCTGAGAGGTGTTTCACAACGGCTGGAATAGAGGTCAGACCAGCCAAGAGAGAAGCTCGATATCGTCTTTCTCCTGCAAGGATTTCATAACCAATTACAGGAGATTGACGAACGATGATTGGTTGGATTAGCCCATTTTCTTTGATTGACTGAGCTAATTCTTTTAATTTTTTTACATCAAATTCTTTCCGAGGTTGGTAAGGATTTTTTTGTATGTCCGAGATAGAAATCATTTCAAATTTTTCCATGATTCTACACTAACATATCTTTTATTATATGTAAAGTTTTCTTTACACTGATGTCAATTAAGATTCTAAATCACTTGTACTTTTATCTAGTTTAACAGTTGTAGTCTCCTCTTTCCCATTTCGATAGTAGGTGATTTTAATGGTGTCTCCGATAGAATGGTTGTAAAGAGCACTCTGTAAATCTGTTGACGAAGAAATCTCCTTGTCGTCAACTTTGGTAATAACGTCGTATTTTTCAAGGTGACCAGATGCAGGCATATTACTTTGAACAGATTTTACCACTACACCAGAAGTTACGCTACTCGGAATATTGAGTTTTCTAAGATCACTAGCTCCGATATTAGCTAAATTAACCATTTGAATTCCAAGAGCAGGGCGAGTCACTTTACCGTCACTTTCAAGCTGTTTAATAATATTTTGAGCATCATTTGATGGGATTGCAAAACCAAGACCTTCGACAGAGGTTCCACCATTACTTGCAATTTTACTTGATGTAATCCCGATAACTTGGCCCTGAATGTTTACAAGTGGACCACCAGAGTTACCAGGGTTAATAGCAGTATCTGTCTGAATAGCTTTTGTAGAAATCGCTTGACCATCTTGAGATTTTAGAGAGACATTTCGATTGAGACTTGAAATGATTCCTTGGGTAACTGTATTGGCATATTCGGATCCTAGAGGACTACCAATTGCGATTGCAGTTTCACCAACATTTAGTTTGCTAGAATCTCCAAATTCTGCTACGGTTGTGACTTTTTCTGAAGAAATTTTCACGACAGCAATGTCAGAGAACGTATCAGAACCGACAATTTCACCAGGAACTTTTGTACCGTCTGCTAAACGGATATCAACTTTTGAAGCTCCTTTAATAACGTGGGTATTTGTCACAAGGTAGGCATCTTTCCCATTCTTTTTGTAAATAACACCAGAACCTTCACTTGCTACCTGTTGAGAGTCGGTATCCGTATCTGTCTCGTCATTTCCAAAAACACTATTTTGTCGATTTGATGAATAAGTGATGACCGACACAACGGCATCTTTTACCTTATTAACGGCCTGAGTTGTTGCATTTTCATTTTTGTAGGAAGTCTGAGTAACAGTGTTTGTAGTGTTATTTGTGGCTTGACTTACTTGTTTTTGATAAAGTTGCAGTGTCACAAAACTTCCTAGGGCACCACTCAAAAATCCTATCAGAATGATGATAAGAAAGGTAACTCCTTTTTTGTAAAATTTTTGTAAGTGTTTCATAAACGCCTCCGTTTGTTTTTTATTTGATTAAAGTATAAATCTATTAACTTAATTCAAGCTTAAAGGTAGAAGTTTTACACAAGTTGTGGATAACTCGTTTTTTTCTGTGAATTTGCTAGTTTTTCTAGATGATTCTTTGTGAATAAGATGTGAAATAAAGTGTGGATATGATAGAATAGAAGAATGAAAATAAAAATTGTAACAGTTGGAAAACTGAAGGAAAAATACCTTAAAGATGGCATTGCTGAATATACTAAACGAATTTCTCGTTTTGCCACTGTAGAAATTATTGAATTAGCCGATGAAAAAACTCCAGATAAGGCAAGTGAGTCAGAAAATCACAAAATATTAGAAATAGAGGGAAATCGAATTCTTTCTAAAATTGGAGAAAGAGATTTTGTAGTTGTGTTAGCAATTGAAGGAAAAATTTTCTCCTCAGAAGAATTCAGTAGACAGCTGGAACAGGCTTCTATAAAGGGATTTTCTACCCTTACATTTATTATTGGTGGAAGTCTGGGACTATCCCCTGCTGTGAAGTATCGAGCGAATCTTTCTGTTAGTTTTGGACGTTTGACCTTGCCACATCAGTTAATGAGATTAGTTCTTGTTGAACAAATTTATCGTGCTTTTACCATTCAGCAGGGATCCCCTTATCATAAATAGAAGATTGACTTACTTCTTGTTTTTTGATAGAATGGTCATGTTAGGTCTCATAGCTCAGCTGGATAGAGCATTCGCCTTCTAAGCGAACGGTCGCAGGTTCGAATCCTGCTGGGATCAGTACATTAAAGAAAAAGCTGGGATTATTTCCCAGCTTTTTTCTTCAAAAGGTGCATTTCAGGTGTAAAAAAGTACAGTTGAGAAGAAATTTTTCTTAAGTGATCTTCATTTTGTATAATAGATTTGTAAGATAACTTACAAGAAAAACAATACAGGAGATTTCATTATGAAAAATACAGTAAAGTTGGAACAATTTAAAGAAGTAACAGAAACAGAATTGCAGGAGATTCGGGGTGGGGAATGGAGAATTCCAGAATTAATACGTAATCTTATTTTTCCAAAAAGAAAATAACTAAAATAAAGGTAAAAAGTAATGAATTTATTTGGATTAGTAATAGCTTTTTTTTATGTTTTTATCATTAGTAAAATTTATGAATGGACTTGTAATGCAACTAAAAAAGAAAAATATATTTATAGTCTTTATGTCTTTTTACTACAATTAATATTAGAAGAAATAATGTATTTGCTAGCCTTAGATGGTTACGGTTTGTCTAAATTTTTATTTCCTTTACTCATATTCGGTTACTTTGTTGGATTTCAGAAGTATGATAAGTCTAAGGGAGTTTTTATAAGCCTATTATTTTCTCTCTTATATCATAGTAGTAATAACTTTATATCGGTAACTTTATCATCTATAACAGGAGATGATATTGCATTAGAATATAATAATTATTTTATTATATTTGTACTTATTTTAACCTATTTGGTTATTAAAATTGTCATATCTTATTTCCATTTGGAGTTTAAATATTTTGACAAAGAATATCTCTATTCTTTTTTGAAAAAAGTGCTATATGTATTTATCTTTCTGCATATCGTCTCTTTTATTTCAGATATCGTGAGTACTATTTCTCATTTAAATAGTTTTGGAAGTATTTTATCATCCGTAGTTTTTGTTGGAATCCTTTTAACCTTCTTTGCAATGAATTCTCACAAGGTTCAAATTGAAAAAGAGATTGCTCTAAAACAAAAGAAATTTGAACAAAAACATTTACAGACTTATACTGATGAAATTGTGGAGTTGTATAATGAAATTCGAGGTTTTCGTCATGATTATGCAGGGATGCTTGTCAGCATGCAAATGGCGATTGACAGTGGAGATTTACAAGAAATTAACAGGATTTACAATGAAGTACTAGTAAAAGCAAATCAGAAATTGAGGTCAGAAAAATATACTTACTTTGATTTAAATAATATAGAAGATTCTGCTTTACGAAGTTTAATTGCTCAATCGATTGTCTATGCACGAAAAAATGATGTCGAGTTTACATTGGAAGTAAAGGATATCATTACTAGACTGTCAATAGATTTACTTGATCTTGTTCGTATCATGAGCATTTTATTAAACAATGCTGTTGAAGGTGCTGCAGATAGTTACTTGAAACAAATGGAAGTTGCAGTCATTAAAATGGATTTTGAAACAGTTATAGTCATCCAGAATTCATGTAAAATCACTATAACGCCTTCAGAGGACCTATTTGCCTTAGGTTTCTCTACCAAGGGAAGAAATAGAGGTCTAGGGCTTAATAATGTCAAAGAGATCTTAGATAAGTATGACAATATTATTTTAGAAACAGAGATGGAAGACAACACATTTAGACAAATTATTAGATTTAAGAGGGAATTCGAATGAAAGTATTAATTTTAGAAGATGTTATTGAGCATCAAGTGAGACTAGAGAGAATATTGAATGAAATCTCGGAGGAATCAAACATTCCTATTTCTTATAAGACAACAGGAAAAGTTCGTGAGTTTAAAGAATATATCGAAAATGATGAAGTAAATCAGCTTTATTTCCTAGATATCGATATTCATGGAATCGAGAAAAAAGGCTTTGAAGTAGCTCAGTTTATTCGTCATCACAATCCTTATGCTATTATTGTCTTTATTACCAGTCGATCTGAATTTGCTACTTTAACTTATAAATACCAGGTATCAGCTCTAGATTTTGTAGACAAAGACATCAATGATGAATTGTTCAAAAAACGTATCGAGCAGAGTATCTTCTATACCAAAAGCATGCTGCTTGAAAACGAAGATGTTGTAGACTATTTTGATTACAACTATAAGGGAAATGATTTGAAAATCCCTTACCATGATATTTTGTATATCGAAACAACAGGTGTTTCTCATAAGTTGCGGATTATTGGTAAGAATTTTGCCAAAGAGTTCTATGGAACAATGACAGATATTCAGGAAAAGGACAAACATACCCAGCGATTTTATTCTCCTCATAAATCTTTCCTAATCAATATTGGAAATGTTAGAGAAATTGATCGAAAGAATCTAGAAGTTGTCTTTTATGAAGATCATCGCTGCCCCATCACTCGTTTGAAAGTTCGCAAACTGAGAGATATTCTGGAGAAAAAATCTAAAAAGTAATTGACAATTAGTAAGAAATTGATATAATGGTTATATCTGCTACAGATAGATGGTCCGTTGGTCAAGGGGTTAAGACACCGCCTTTTCACGGCGGTAACACGGGTTCGAATCCCGTACGGACTATTTTATCCGCCATAGCTCAGTTGGTAGTAGCGCATGACTGTTAATCATGATGTCGTAGGTTCGAGTCCTACTGGCGGAGTCAGATAAAAAGAACACCATCTAGTGTTCTTTTTTCTTTTAGTTGGTATCACCTAACATTTTCATAAGGAAGTCTGTCATTTCTTGCGGACTTTCTTTTTTTCCGTGAGCAATCCAAGTCTGGCAAACACCAAATAGTGCATTTGTTAGATAAATGCTACTATATTCTAATTCAATTGGATTGAGTTGTAGTTTCATAAAGCGTTTCTGAAGGTCTGTGCTAAGCATAATGTGAAGCTTATTTCTCAAGAAATTTTGGATTTCTTTTGTACCATTTTCAGATAAGAGTGCAGCCAAAAGTGGCTCAGACTCTAAATATTCAAATACTTCTAAAATAGCATCTCTTTTATGATGGGCATGTTTTTGGAAAATATACTCAAAGGTATGAAAGAGCTTACTTTGGTAATGCTCAATCATATCATACTTATCCTTGTAGTGAGTGTAAAAGCTGGAACGACTAATTCCGGCTTTTTCTGCTAGCTTGACAGTAGAAATTTGATCAAAGGGTTGGTCCATCAATAATTGAACCATGGCATTTTCAATAATTCGTTTTGTTTTTAAACGTTTGTTACTTTCTTTCATAAATCCTCCTTGTATACAAAAATAGACTATATGTCTAAAAAAATAATTTTTTACCTTGTAATTTAGATTTTTTGATGTATAATCTATTATATCAAAATTTTAGACAATATGTTTAAAAAAGGAGAAGATATGTTTAAAGAATGGAAAGCAATTTTT
The DNA here is from genome assembly GCF_026782285.1 of Streptococcus oralis. Classification (GTDB taxonomy): domain Bacteria; phylum Bacillota; class Bacilli; order Lactobacillales; family Streptococcaceae; genus Streptococcus; species Streptococcus oralis_CG. The sequence goes on along the minus strand of NZ_JAKUWG010000003.1, from coordinate 389,345 downwards.
AAAAAACCAACCTTTATTATTGTCATGATAGGGATTTCTCTTATTCCAGCTCTGTACAATATCATATTTTTGTCATCAATGTGGGATCCATATGGGCAATTGTCTGACTTACCTGTGGCAGTTGTCAATAATGATAAAGAAGCTTCCTATAACGGTAATACCATGGCTATAGGAAAAGACATGGTGTCAAATTTAAAAGAAAATAAAAGCTTAGATTTTCATTTCGTAGATGAAGATGAAGGAAAGAAGGGATTGGAAGATGGCAATTACTATATGGTAGTGACTTTACCAAGTGATTTATCTGAAAAAGCAGCTTCTATTTTAACGAATCATCCAGAGCAAATGCAAATCGATTATCAGACTTCAAGTGGTCATAGTTTTATTGCTAGCAAGATGAGCGATTCTGCGATGACACAATTGAAGCAGAATGTTTCTACAAATGTAACTGAGACCTATACTAAAGCTTTATTTAACAAGATGGTCGAATTAAAGGATGGTATGAGTCAAGCAGCTTCTGGTAGTGAAAAATTAACTGATGGAGCGAATCAGTTAGTGACAGGAAGTCAAACATTGACTACTAACCTACACTCTTTAGCAGATTCAAGTTTAACATTTTCAAATGGAACGGAGCAGTTTACCAAAGGATTATCTGCTTATGTTTCTGGTGTTGAACAACTTCATCTTGGCTTAGGGACTTTTAATAGTGGTTTAGTTACATATACTGGTGCAGTAAGTAAATTAGATAGCGGATTAGGTCAATTAGCTTCTAAAAGTCCTGAATTAGTAGGAGGAATCAATCAGTTATATACTGGTGTAGAGGCCTATACTGGCGGTGTTTCTCAGCTCAATACTGGTCTTAATCAATTTTCATCTGGTGTTAGTGCCTATACAAATGGAGTGGGAAATCTTGCAACAGGTGCGAATCAGTTATCTAGTCAATCAGCTACACTTCGAATGGGTGTGGAGCAATTAAGTGAAGGGATTCAACAACTTTCTAGCAAGTTAGATGCTTCGTCTGAGCAAAAAGATCAAATTGCTCAATTATCTTCTGGTCTGAATCAGTTAAATCAAGCTATTCAAAATATTGATGTTGGAGATACAAAACAATTAGATTCTGTTTTATCAAGTATAGTATCTCTTTCTAATCAAATGTTAGCAAGTGCTCAGTCTGATAAAGCAGCTACATTAGCAAATATTCAATCGACAGCAGCTTATCAATCCTTGACAAGTGAGCAACAAGCTGAGATAAGTGCTTCTGTATCTCAAAATTCGACTGATAGTATTCAATCGGCTCAGTCAATTATAGCTTTAGTACAAGGTTTACAGGGAAGTTTAGAAAACTTACAAAATCAATCTTCAAATCTTTCGACGTTAAAAAATCAAGCTAATCAAGTATTACCTATTGCTTCTACTTCTTTGACAGGATTGTCAAGTGGATTAACAGAAATACAGGGAGCAGTGACGAGTAAATTAGTTCCTGCTAGTCAGTCGATTGCATCAGGTGTAAATGCATATACTGCAGGTGTTGATAAAGTTTCTCAGGGCGCAAGTCAACTAAGTGAAAAGAATTCCACCTTGACAGGTAGTTTGGATCAACTAGTTTCAGGCTCAAACACCTTGACACAAAAATCTTCTAGCTTGACAGCAGGAGTTGGTCAATTAGTTGAAAAAACTCCAGAATTAGTATCTGGTATTGAAAAATTATCAACTGGCTCTAACCAATTGAATCAAAAGAGTCAAGAATTAATGGCAGGAGTTGATAAATTACAATCAGGATCTGGTCAATTAGCAGACAAATCCAGTCAGTTACTTTCAGGTGCTTCTCAATTAGAGAATGGAGCTAATAAATTGGCAGATGGATCTGGGAAACTTGCAGAAGGTGGAACAAAGTTAACTTCTGGATTGGAAGATTTACAGGCAGGAGTTGCTTCTTTAGGACAAGGACTAGGTAATGCTAGTGATCAACTCAAATCAGCATCAACAGAATCTAAAAATGCAGAGATTTTGTCAAATCCACTCAATCTTTCAAAAATAGACAATGATCAAGTTCCTGTAAATGGGATTGCTATGGCTCCTTATATGATATCAGTCGCTCTCTTTGTCGCTGCATTATCAACAAATATGATTTTTGCTAAATTACCTTCAGGTCGTCATCCAGAGAGTCGCTGGGCTTGGTTCAAATCTCGCTTTGAGATAAATGGAGTTATAGCTGTTTTAGCCGCTGTCTTAGTCTATGGTGGCGTTCATCTTATTGGTCTAACAGCAAATCATGAAATGAGAACCTTGTTCTTAATTATTATCGCAAGCTTAACATTTATGTCTATGGTAACTGCATTAAAAACATGGAATAGCCGTATAGGAGCTTTCTTTTCTCTTATTTTGCTTTTATTACAGTTAGCATCAAGTGCAGGGACTTATCCACTTGCTTTGACAAATGATTTCTTTAAAGGTGTCAATCCTTGGTTACCAATGAGTTACTCTGTATCAGGCTTACGACAAACAATCTCTATGACAGGAAATATTCATCATCAAGTGATTTTCCTTATTATAACTCTAGCTTTCTTTACTGCTTTAGGTATGCTAGCTTATCAACCTAAGAAAATGGAAGAAGATTAAAAAGATTGGCCAAGAAATTGGTCAATCTTTTTCTGTCTTAGATAAATTTCGTCTGTGATTATAGATCCCAAAAAGAAGAAGGGCAGTTAGTGAGCAGGCTGCTCCAATAACAAAACCATTGGGGATAAAGGAAAGTGTAATGGTGCCTTTTCCCTTTGGAACATCAACTTTCATAAAACCAGTCTGAGCCTGCTTGATTTCAAGTTTTTCCCCATCTTGGTATGCAGACCAACCTTTGTCATAAGGAATAGTGAAGAAAATAGAGGTATCTTGTTTTACTTCATATGTAGCAAAGACTTTATTTTTAGAGGTGGATACTTCTACAGGTTGTTCTTTAATCTTTTGAATTGTCTCAGTAAGAGCCTGAGTATCTAAACGATAGAAGGTTGGAGATTCAAAGGACACCTGAGAATTTCCAGGGAAACTAACACTGATATTGAAAGTTTTTTGTTCTTCAGTATAACCCAAATTAAAGAAATTAAATGCATTGTCAGTTGTAAAAGTCTTTTTTTCTCCATTGACAAGGATGTCAACTTTCTTTTGCTTATCGTTTGTAAAATGAAGATTTGAAAAAGAGAGATAGACTTGGCTATTTTGAGGAACCTCAATTTGATAATCAATCTTTGCATCTTCATTCGCAGAACCTGTGATACTTGTTAAACCATCTGAAGTATCTGTTTTATCATATGCTATTTGGGAGAAGTAATCTAAGTTGAGATTAGCAAGCTGGTTTATAAATAAAGCCTGATTATCCAGAGTGTGATTGTTAAAGTTTACATCTGTGTAAATAGATTGAGTGGCAAAAGCAATGGGTAAAGAGAGTTGATTTTTATATAAGGTTAAATGATCCTTTTGATAAATCTCTTGAAAGCCATACTTATCAAGCGAAGTTTCAGAAATATTGTACTGGATTCCAAATAAACTGTCTGCTAAAAGACTGTTATTAGCATAACGGAGATTGAGGTTGGTTCCAGAGGATTTGAATCCCAGTTTGTCCAAACTAGTGCTAGCTGAACGATTTCGTACAGACGAAAATTGAGAGATTCCATTGTAGTTAAATTTCATACTGTCATTTCCTGTCTGAATTTGCAGTTTTTCAGTACGTGTAAATGGATTGTCAATTTGGTTTAGAATGGATTCCATAGCAGTGATATCTCTATTATAGGCGCTACGAGAAGCAAAGGCCCATTCTTTAGCTATTCCTTCCATTTGAGATGAAGCATTTAAGCTTATCTCAGCTGTTATAAATAAAGACAAAAGAATTGCAAATAGATTTACAGAGATAAATTTTCTAATGACTGCAAGAAGTAAAAGAGCATAAACCAGGAGAAATTCAAGGGTGAGTAGGATATTCAAATCTGTTAAAAAAGAATAATGTGATTTAAAGTATACAGTAGCCAAAAACCCTGTCAGTACAAGAAAAAGTGAGACAAATAGATTCCAGAGCTTCAGTTCTTTCAGACGATTTAAGACTTCTGCTGCAGTATAAATTAACAGAGTGGAAAAAATCCAAGCATAGCGATGCAAAAACATATTTGGGGTATGCATCCCTTGCCAAAACAAATCAAGTGCCTCTATGTAAAAGCTTGATATTAAAAAAATAAAGAAAATTACATAGGTAAGTTTCACGTGAAACCTTATGGATTTTATTGTGAAAAATAGAATGGTTAAAATAAAAGGAAGCAATCCAACAAAAATCATTGGTATAGCTCCATACTTAGTTGTATCAAAAGATCCAATGAATTGTTTTGCGAAAATATCCAGATACCAGCTACTGTCTGTCTTTAATTTTGTGATGGCAGTTAACTTCTCCCCATGAGTTTGTAAATCAAACAATGTAGGAAGAGTCATGATCAAACTAGCCATTCCTGCTAAAAAGGAGGTAATAACAAAATCAAGAAAAGATGATTTTCGAGTTTTAAAGTCCCAAGAAATTTGACAGAGATACCAGAAAATTAGAAACAACGCCGTCATATAGCCAAAATAATAGTTTTGAATAAACAAGATTGACAGACTTGTAAAGTATAGTAGGCGCTTCTTTTGTATTACAAGTATGTGTAAACCAGTTATAATCAAAGGAATCAAGATAAAAACATCTAGCCAGGTTTTTATCTCTAACTGACTGACAGTAAAGCTCATCAGAGCATAGGAAGTTGATAAGGCTAGTTTTAAAGGTTGAGGGATAGATTGAAATAATTTATTTAAACTAAAGTAGGTTGACAGACCAATCAATCCAAATTTTAAAAGAGTTGTCAGATAAACAGCATCTGGCATATTCGACAGATTAAAAAGGTAAACCAGAGGTGAGAGAAAACTACCCAAATAATAACTAGATAGAGCATAGAAATTTAGTCCGAGGCCACTTGTAAAAGTGTAAAACAAACTACCATTTCCATGTAGTATATTTCGTAAAGCTACATCAAAAATAACGTATTGATGGAAACCGTCTCCTAATAGTGGAGATGTATCGCTATTCCAGTAGATACCTTGAGATAGATATACTTCAGACATAATCACTAAAGGAATGATAAAAGAAACAAAATAGGTCCAATATGTTTTAAAAAATGATTTCATGTTACCTCATAGAATGATAGAAAACTCAGTTGGTTACCCCAACTGAGTTTTGAAGTCTTATCTAGTCTTTCCAAAGTTCTTTAACTTTTGCTTGTACTTCTGCATTTTCTAGGAATTCATCATAGGTTTCATCGATACGATCAATGACGCCATTCTTAGACAAAACAATGATATGATTTGCCAAAGTTTGGATAAACTCGTGGTCATGACTGGCAAAGATGATTGATTCTTTAAAGTTTTTCAATCCATCGTTCAAGCTTGAGATAGATTCCAAGTCCAAGTGATTTGTTGGATCATCAAGTACAAGGACATTTGATTTCAAGAGCATGAGTTTTGAAAGCATGACACGTACTTTTTCTCCCCCTGACAAGACGTTTACAGGTTTGTTAACCTCATCTCCAGAAAAGAGCATACGACCAAGGAAACCACGTAGGAAGGTATTGTCATCTTCTTCTTTACTTGCAAATTGACGCAACCAGTCAAGGATTGACTCTCCTCCTGCAAAATCAGCCGAGTTGTCTTTTGGCAAGTAAGAACGGCTAGTAGTAACTCCCCACTTGACAGTTCCTTCATAGTCGATGTCACCCATAATTGCACGAATTAATGCAGTCGTTTGGATGTCATTTTGTCCAATAAGAGCTGTCTTATCACCTGGACGCAAGATGAAACTAATATTGTCTAGGATAGTTTCGCCATCAATCTTTACAGTTAGATTTTCTACTGTCAAGAGATCATTACCAATCTCACGTTCTGCTTTAAAGTTGATAAATGGGTATTTACGACTAGATGGCACAATCTCTTCTAATTCAATCTTGTCAAGCATTTTTTTACGAGACGTTGCTTGTCTTGATTTAGAAGCATTAGCAGAGAAGCGAGCAACGAATTCCTGTAATTGCTTAATTTTTTCTTCTGCCTTAGCATTACGGTCTGCTAGCAATTTAGCAGCAAGCTCAGAAGATTCCTTCCAGAAGTCGTAGTTTCCGACATAGAGTTTGATTTTTCCAAAGTCAAGGTCGGCCATATGAGTACACACTTTGTTTAAGAAGTGACGGTCGTGGGATACTACGATAACGGTGTTATCAAAATCAATCAAGAAGTCTTCTAGCCAAGTAATCGATTGGATATCTAAACCATTGGTTGGCTCGTCCAAAAGAAGAACATCAGGTTTACCAAATAAGGCTTTAGCAAGGAGAACCTTCACTTTTTCACCATTGGCCAATTCGCTCATGTTTTGATAGTGCAATTCTTCTGGAATGTTTAGGTTTTGAAGTAGTTGAGACGCTTCACTTTCTGCTTCCCAACCTCCAAGTTCAGCAAATTCACCTTCGAGTTCGGCTGCACGAACACCATCTTCATCTGAAAAATCTTCCTTCATGTAAATGGCGTCTTTTTCTTTCATGATGTTGTAAAGTTTTTCATTTCCCATAATAACGACATCAATAACTCGCTCATCTTCATAGTCAAAATGATTTTGACGGAGAACAGAGAGACGTTCATCTGGACCAAGAGAGATGTGACCAGTTGTTGGCTCGATATCACCAGCTAAGATTTTTAAGAATGTAGACTTCCCAGCACCATTAGCACCAATTAATCCGTATGTATTTCCTTCTGTAAATTTGATATTGACATCATCAAAAAGTTTGCGATCACTAAAACGTAGTGAAACATCAGATACTGTAAGCAATGTTTTTCTCCTATAATATGTAATATATTTATTCTACTAGAAAAGAGAGAAATATTCAAATTTTTGTTTGTCAATTTTATGTCAATTAAGTTTACAGGTTTGTTTACAATGAGTTAGTTGTTTGATTTAAATAATTTTCTGTTATTTTAACAAAAAAATGCTATAATTGAAGAGACCATTTCGGAGGAGAAAAAAATGACGAAACCCATTATTTTAACAGGAGATCGCCCAACAGGAAAACTGCATATTGGACATTATGTTGGGAGTCTTAAAAATAGAGTATTACTGCAGGAAGAAGACAAGTATGAGATGTTTGTTTTTTTGGCGGACCAACAAGCATTGACAGATCACGCCAAAGACCCTCAAACGATTGTAGAATCGATTGGGAATGTTGCCTTGGATTATCTAGCAGTTGGATTGGATCCAAGTAAATCAACTATCTTTATTCAAAGCCAGATTCCAGAGTTGGCTGAACTGTCTATGTACTATATGAATTTGGTGTCACTAGCTCGTTTGGAACGGAATCCGACAGTAAAAACAGAGATTGCTCAAAAAGGGTTTGGAGAAAGTATTCCGACAGGATTTTTGGTTTATCCGATTGCGCAAGCAGCAGATATTACTGCCTTCAAGGCTAATTATGTTCCTGTTGGGACAGATCAGAAACCAATGATTGAGCAGACTCGCGAGATTGTTCGTTCTTTTAACAACGCATATAACTGTGATGTTTTGGTGGAACCAGAAGGTATTTATCCAGAAAATGAGAGAGCAGGACGTTTGCCTGGGTTAGATGGAAATGCTAAAATGTCTAAATCCCTTAATAATGGTATTTATCTAGCTGATGATGCGGATACGTTGCGTAAAAAAGTCATGAGTATGTATACTGATCCGGATCATATTCGAGTAGAGGATCCAGGTAAGATTGAAGGAAATATGGTTTTCCATTATCTAGACGTGTTTGGCCGTCCAGAAGATGCTCAAGACATTGCAGATATGAAAGAACATTATCAACGTGGTGGTCTTGGTGATGTGAAGACGAAACGTTATCTACTTGAAATATTAGAACGCGAACTTGGCCCTATTCGTGAGCGCCGTATCGAATTTGCTAATGATATGGGCGAAGTGTACAATATGCTTCAAAAAGGTAGTGAAAAAGCGCGTGAGGTTGCGGGGCAAACTCTATCTGAAGTTAAGGGAGCAATGGGACTAAATTATTTTAAATAATAGATAAAATATGAATCGTAAAACTATCTCTTCCATAGAATCACAGGGATAGTTTTTTTATGTTTTCTGTTATAAATATAATTGACAAATTTTCATAGAATGGTATGATAGATACAATACAAAAAGAGTCAAGCTCAAAAAGAAAGAAAAGAGGAAACTTCAATGTCTAATTGGGACACTAAATTTTTGAAAAAAGGTTTTACCTTTGATGATGTATTGCTCATTCCAGCAGAAAGTCATGTGTTGCCGAATGATGCTGATTTAACAACAAAATTGGCAGATAATCTGACTTTAAATATCCCAATTATAACAGCCGCGATGGATACAGTCACAGAAAGTCAAATGGCCATTGCTATTGCTCGTGCAGGTGGTCTTGGAGTAATCCATAAAAATATGTCTATTGCGCAACAGGCAGATGAAGTTCGCAAGGTAAAACGTTCTGAAAATGGTGTTATTATTGATCCATTCTTCTTGACTCCAGAACACACTATTGCTGAAGCGGACGAACTGATGGGACGCTACCGTATCAGTGGTGTTCCAGTTGTGGAAACACTTGAAAATCGTAAATTGGTTGGTATTTTGACAAACCGAGATCTTCGCTTTATTTCAGATTACAATCAGCCAATCTCAAACCACATGACCAGCGAAAATCTTGTTACTGCTCCTGTTGGTACAGATCTTGCAACAGCTGAAAGCATTCTTCAAGAACACCGTATTGAAAAACTTCCTTTAGTAGACGAAGAAGGTCGTCTTTCTGGCTTGATTACTATTAAAGATATTGAAAAAGTGATTGAATTTCCAAATGCAGCAAAAGATGAGTTTGGTCGTCTTCTAGTTGCTGGTGCGGTAGGTGTCACTTCAGATACATTTGAACGTGCCGAAGCCCTTTTTGAAGCAGGTGCTGATGCAATTGTTATTGATACTGCGCATGGTCATTCTGCAGGTGTCTTGCGTAAAATTGCTGAGATTCGTGCTCATTTCCCAGATCGCACTTTGATTGCTGGTAATATTGCAACAGCTGAGGGTGCACGCGCACTTTATGAAGCGGGTGTAGACGTTGTTAAGGTTGGTATTGGACCAGGTTCTATCTGTACAACTCGTGTGATTGCAGGTGTCGGTGTACCACAAGTAACAGCAATCTACGATGCAGCTGCAGTTGCGCGTGAATATGGAAAAACAATCATTGCAGATGGTGGAATCAAGTACTCTGGAGATATTGTAAAAGCCCTTGCTGCAGGTGGAAATGCAGTTATGCTTGGATCAATGTTTGCTGGAACAGACGAAGCACCAGGTGAAACTGAAATCTTCCAAGGACGTAAATTCAAGACTTACCGTGGTATGGGATCAATCGCAGCAATGAAGAAAGGTTCAAGCGATCGTTACTTCCAAGGTTCTGTCAATGAAGCGAACAAACTTGTTCCAGAAGGAATTGAAGGTCGTGTTGCTTATAAAGGCGCAGCAGCTGATATCGTCTTCCAAATGATTGGTGGTATCCGTTCTGGTATGGGTTATTGTGGTGCAGCTAACCTTAAAGAATTGCACGACAACGCTCAATTTATTGAAATGTCTGGGGCTGGTCTAAAAGAAAGCCATCCTCATGATGTACAAATCACTAATGAAGCACCAAACTACTCTATGTAAGAAGTAGAAAAGAACTCCTGAAAATCAGGAGTTCTTTTTGTTTACAAAATTGTCAATGTGGGTTTACAGATACTTTACCATTTTGGATATTGAAGATACTAAGATTTTCTGGCAAATTTTGCAAGTGGTCTAAACTTGTTGTTGTGATAAAGGTTTGGATAGATTGTGAAATCGTTTCTAATAATTTTAGTTGTCTAGTGTTGTCAAGTTCGCTCATAACATCGTCAAGTAATAATATTGGAGATTCTTTAGTAATACTTTCCATTAACTCTATTTCTGCTAATTTTATAGAGAGTACAAGACTACGATGTTGACCCTGACTTCCAAAACTAGCGTCCATACCATTGATATAGAAAGAAATGTCATCTCGATGAGGGCCGACACCAGTATTCTTTTTATATAAATCTCTTGATCTACTTTTTTCTAAAGCCATTTTAAAAGAACTTGTTAGCTGTTTTTCATCAGTGAAGTTGACAGATGATTGATAAGAAATTGACAACTCTTCTAATTGGTTCGAAATTTCTAAGTGTTTTTTTTGACCAAATTTTTCTAAATCTTTAATGAATTTTATCCGATGCTTTATGACGCGACAACCATACTCTACCAACTGATCATCTAAGACTGACAGAAATGTTTCGTCAATATTTTGGCTGGATTTTAGGTACGTATTTCTTTGCTTGAGTATATGGTTGTAGTTTGACAGGTCTGACAAGTAAATTGGTTTAATTTGTCCCAGTTCGATGTCTATAAATTTTCGACGGACAGAAGGTGCCCCCTTAATTAGCTGGAGATCTTCAGGTGCGAAGAGGACAACATTCATATGTCCGATATAGTCTGATAGGCGAGCTTGTTTTAAGTGATTGACTTTAGTCACACGCCCTTTTGGTGTTAAATCAATTTCTAGAGGGATAGAACCTGTTTTTTTCTGTAGCAAGCCAGAAAGATGGAGTTGTTCTTCATCAAAATGAATGAGATTTTTATCTGTACGAGTCCGATGACTACGTGTCAAGGCTAAGAAATAGATTGCTTCTAGAATATTGGTTTTTCCTTGTGCATTTTGACCTAGAAAGACATTTAATTTTGGATTGAAATCAATTTTTGTCTCTTTGTAGTTTCGAAAGGTTTTTATTGTTAAATGTTGGAGCCACATGATTATCTTCCTGGAAAACGTGGAGCTTGTTTGGTTTTAGGTGATAAAGTGGTTTTTTGTTTTTCTTTCTTTACACCCTTGTTCATCTCTTTGACAAGTTTAGCAATTCGCTCTTTTTCAATCTTATCTGTTTGGTATTCTTCTTGCTCTTTTAAACTTGGTTGTGTCAAGGTGATGTCAATTTTTAAATCAGGGATGTCAATCGTATCTCCAATACGGATTTTTTTCCCACGTCTACTTTCTAATTCACCATTAAAGTAAACTTGATGCTCCATTAAAAAGGATTTGATAGCACCGCCGCTTTGTATAATTCCAAGCTCTTTTAGGAGGGCTTGGAGCGTAATAAATTCTTCAAATAATTTGTATTCCATAATTCACCTCAATCTAAGGTATTATACCATATTTTCCCTGAAATAACTGAAGGAAAGTCAGTCAAAATGAAAACGATTTTACTTTTGAAAGCTATAAAGAGAACAAGAAAAATTTTGATTTTCGTGGTATAATAGAACTCTATATGTAAGGAGGTAAGGTATGGAGTTGGTGCCTGGAATTTCAGCACATTTTGTTCAATCCAAAAAGTTTAAAACAAATAAAATCACTATTCGTTTTACTGCTCCCTTATCTCTTGAGACAATAGCGGGACGCATGTTAAGTGCAAGTATGTTGGAAACTGCCAATAAAGCTTACCCAACATCTCAAGCTTTTCGCAGATATTTGGCAAGTTTGTATGGAACAGATATTTCTACGAGTGCTTATCGTAGGGGACAGGTACATATTCTTGACCTAACATTTACCTATGTGAGGGATGATTTTTTAAGTAAAAAGAATGTCTTGACTTCTCAAATTTTTGAACTGGTGAGACAGACTTTATTTGCCCCCTTAGCTCAAGATGGTGCTTTTGAGCCAGCCTTATTTGAAATTGAAAGAAAACAGTTATTGGCTAGTTTGGCTACTGATATGGATGATTCATTTTATTTTGCTCATAAGGAGTTGGATAGCTTGTTCTTCCGTGATGAGCGTCTTCAATTGAGATACAGTGATTTACGAAAACGTATTTCAAATGAGTCTCCAAAAAGTAGTTACACTTGCTTTCAAGATACTCTGAAAAATGATCGAATTGATTTCTTTTTCTTGGGTGATTTTAATGAAGTAGAAGTGAAGGAGTGGTTGAGGTCATTCTCCTTTACTGGGCGTCAAATCGATGTCAAGCCTCAGTACAAACAACCATATTCAAATGTCCTTCGGGAAGGAATGGTTCGTAAGAATGTGGGCCAATCTGTTTTGGAATTGGCTTACCATTGTTCTACGAGCTATGGAGACAAGCATCATTTGGCCATGGTAGTAATGAATGGTCTGTTAGGTGGTTTTGCTCACTCTAAGCTTTTTACAAATGTTCGGGAAAATGCTGGTCTAGCCTACACTATCTCCAGTCAATTGGATTTATTTAGTGGTCAATTGAGGATGTATGCTGGCATTGATCGGGAAAAGCGCAATCAAGCCAGAAAATTGATGAATCATCAATTACTTGAACTAAAGAAAGGTAATTTTACAGATTTGGAGATTGAACAGACTAAGGAGATGATTCGCAGAACCTTATTGCTTGCGCAAGATAGTCAGAGCTCACTAATCGAGCGAGTTTACTTGAATAGTTTGTTAGGGAAATCTACATCAGATTTTGACAATTGGATTGAAAAATTAAATCAAGTTGATAAAGAAGCTATCTGCAAAGCAGCAAATAGTGTTCGGTTACAAGCGATATACTTTATGGAAGGAATAGAATGATACCAGTTACCTTTGAAGAAAAATACTATCCTGCCATAAAGGAGACGGTTTATCAGACTCGTCTATCAAATGGATTGACAGTGTCTCTCCTTCCTAAGAAACAATTTAATGAAGTTTACGGAGTTGTAACAGTTCGAATTGGATCAGTAGACACAAGCTTTACACTATCTAAAAAAGGTTTACAGTGTTATCCAGCTGGAATTGCACATTTTCTTGAACATAAACTATTTGAGAGAGAAAATGCTGAAGATATTATGGAGTCTTTTACACGCTTGGGAGCTGATAGCAATGCTTTTACGAGTTTTACAAAGACGAGCTATTTGTTTTCAACAATAGATCATTTATCAGAAAATTTGGATTTGCTTGAGGAGTTGGTAACAGTTGCTCATTTTACAGAAGAGTCAGTTGAGCGAGAGAGGGAAATTATCCAACAGGAACGTGAGATGTACCAAGATGATCCAGATTCGCGTCTGTTTTTTGCAACATTAGCAAATCTTTATCCCAATACTCCTCTGGCAGCAGATATTGTTGGAAGTGAAAAGTCAATTAACAATATCCAGCTAAATGACTTAAAAAATAACTTTACAGCCTTTTACAAACCTGTAAATATGTCTTTGTTTTTAGTTGGGAATTTTGATGTAGATACAGTTGAGAACTATTTTTTGCAAAAGAAACTTAGAAACTTGGAAGAAATGGTAGTAAGGAAGGAGAAGCTTACTTTACAAGCTGTCAAAGAAACAGATAACCTTCGGATGGAAGTCTCTTCACCAAAACTTGCTGTTGGAATTAGGGGAGCAGGTGAGGTGGCAGCAGAAGATTGCTACCGTTATAATATTTTGCTAAAATTATTGTTTACGATGATGTTTGGTTGGACTTCTGAGCGATTTCAAAAGTTATATGAGAATGGGAAGTTAGATGCGTCATTGTCACTTGAGGTTGAAGTCAACAGTCGCTTTCATTTTGTGATATTGACAATGGACACGAAAGAGCCTGTTTCTCTGTCGCATCAATTTCGTAAAGCGATTCGTCAGTTTAGTAGTGATGCGGATATTACCGAGGAGCATTTAGATCTTGTTAAGAGTGAGATATTTGGTGAGTTTTTCAGTAGCATGAACTCTTTGGAATTTATTGCAACTCAATACGATCCGATGGATCGCGGAGAAACAATTTTTGATTTTCCAAAAATTTTACAGGAAATTACTTTGGAGGATGTTCTAGAAGCTGGACATCGTTTGATTGATAATGGTGATCTAGTTGATTTCACAATCTTTCCAGCTTAAAAGATGACTAATACTAGAAAGAAGGAATGGTACGTATGAGAAAAAAAACAATTGGTGAGGTTCTGCGTCTAGCCAGAATTAACCAGGGATTGAGTATAGAAGAACTGCAGGCAAAAACGGATATTCAGATGAATTTATTAGAGGCTATGGAGGCTGATGATTTTGATCAACTTCCTAGTCCATTTTATGCTCGTTCTTTTTTGAGAAAATATACCTGGGCGGTTGAATTGGACGAGCGAATCATTTTGGATGCCTATGATTCGGGAAGCATGATTACCTACGAAGAGGTAGATGTTGATGAAGAAGACTTGTCTGGTCGTAGACGATCAAATAAGAAAAAAACGTCTTATCTCCCCTTGTTTTATTTCGTTCTATTTGCTTTGTCGATTTTAATTTTTGTGACTTATTATGTTTGGAATTATATCCAGACTCAACCAACGCGTCCTTCTTCGCCTAATTATAGTGTTGTGAGCTCAACTAGTTCCACAACCTCAACTAGTTCATCTTCTAGTAGTCAGACGTCTAGCCCATCTTCTACTACGGAATCAACTATTACAGTGTCAGGCGAAGGAAACCGCATTGAAGCTCGGTATAAAACGAGTAAGGAAACAGCTACGGTTCAGCTGGCAGTTTCGGATGTAACTAGCTGGGTTAGTGTTTCAGGAAGCGAGCTAGAGGGTGGTGTGACACTATCCGCAGACAATAAAAATGCAAAAACAACAGTTTCAACTAAGAATCCCGTTACTATCACCTTAGGTGTAGTGAAGGGAGTTACTGTGACTGTAGATAATCAAACAGTTGATACTTCCAAGTTGACGACTCAGACTGGAACTGTAACACTTACATTCACTACAGACTAAGGAAGAAACAATGAAAAAAGAACAAATCCCTAATGTATTAACAATTGGTAGAATTCTCTTTATACCTCTCTTTATTCTTATTTTGACTTTGGGCCATTCACAAGGCAGTCACTTGCTGGCAGCAATCATCTTTGCAGTTGCTAGTATAACGGATTATCTCGATGGCTATCTTGCTCGTAAATGGAATGTAGTCAGCAACTTTGGAAAGTTTGCAGATCCGATGGCGGATAAGTTGCTGGTTATGTCAGCTTTTATCATGTTGATTGAGTTAGGTATGGCTCCAGCTTGGGTTGTTGCTATTATCATCTGTCGTGAACTTGCGGTGACAGGCTTGCGTTTGTTGCTTGTTGAGACGGGAGGGACAGTTCTAGCAGCAGCGATGCCAGGGAAAATTAAGACCTTTAGTCAAATGTTTGCCATTATATTTTTGCTCTTACATTGGAATTTAATTGGGCAACTGTTGCTTTATATCGCTTTGTTTTTCACTATCTACTCTGGTTATGATTATTTCAAGGGTAGCGCTCATGTATTCAAAGGGACATTTGGTTCGAAATGAAATCAATTATTGAAGTAAAAGATCTGTCTTTTCGTTATAAGGAAGACCAAGATTATTATGATGTTAATAATGTCTCGTTTCACGTGAAACGGGGAGAATGGCTTTCGATTGTAGGCCATAATGGGAGTGGGAAATCGACAACTATCCGTTTGATTGATGGCTTGCTTGAAGCAGAGTCTGGAGAAATCTGGATAGATGGCCAATTGCTGTCATCGAAGAATGTTTGGGACTTGCGTCGTCAAATTGGTATGGTTTTTCAAAATCCAGATAACCAATTTGTAGGGGCGACTGTTGAAGATGATGTTGCCTTTGGCCTAGAAAATCAGGGACTTCCTCGTGAAGAAATGAAAAAGAGAGTGGCTGAATCTTTGGAGTTGGTAGGTATGCTGGACTTTAAGAAGAGAGAACCAGCTCGTTTGTCTGGTGGACAAAAACAACGGGTGGCTATTGCAGGAGTTGTTGCCCTGAGGCCAGCTATTTTAATTCTGGACGAGGCTACCAGCATGTTGGATCCTGAGGGACGCAGAGAACTGATTCAGACAGTTCAAGAGATTCGAAAAGACCACCAGATGACAGTCGTCTCCATTACGCACGATTTGGAAGAAGTTGCGATGAGTGATCGTGTCTTGGTCATGAAAAAAGGCCAAGTGGAGTCAACCAGCAGCCCAAGAGAACTTTTTTCTCGGGATGACCTTGACCAGATAGGGTTAGATGAGCCTTTTACTAATCAATTGAGAGAATCTTTGAGAGAAACTGGATATCAGTTGCCAGATGGCTATTTGACAGAAGGAGAGCTAGAGGACAAGTTATGGGAATTACTCTAGAAAATGTGAGCTTTACCTATCAAGAGGGGACTCCCCTATCTTCATCAGCTTTGACTGATGTTTCCTTGACGATTGAGGATGGTTCCTATACAGCTTTAGTAGGACACACGGGTAGTGGGAAATCAACGATTTTACAGCTTTTAAATGGCCTATTGGTACCAAGTAAGGGTTCTGTTCGAGTTTTCGATACTGTCATTACTCCTATATCAACCAATAAAGAAATTCGCCAGATTCGAAAGCAAGTCGGTCTAGTGTTTCAATTTGCTGAAAATCAGATTTTTGAAGAGACTGTTTTGAAAGATGTTGCATTTGGACCGCAAAATTTTGGAGTTTCTGAGGAAGAGGCCAAGAAAATTGCGCGTGAAAAGTTAGCCTTGGTAGGCATCAATGAGTCACTCTTTGAGCGCAGTCCTTTTGAACTTTCGGGTGGTCAGATGAGACGTGTAGCTATAGCAGGTATGCTAGCCATGGAGCCAACTGTCTTGGTTTTGGATGAGCCAACAGCAGGGCTAGATCCTCTGGGCAGAAAAGAATTGATGAACTTGTTTAAAGAACTTCACCTTGCTGGAATGACAATCGTTCTGGTAACGCATTTGATGGATGATGTAGCTGAGTATGCTGATCAGGTCTATGTTATGGAAAAGGGGCGTTTAGTCAAAAGTGGTAAACCGAGCGAAGTTTTCCAAGATGTAGTCTTTATGGAAAATGTGCAGTTAGGTGTGCCTAAAATCACAGCCTTTTGCAAACGTTTGGCAGATAGAGGTATAGCTTTTAAAAAACTGCCAATCAAGATAGAGGAGTTTAAGGAGTCGCTAAATGGATAGTATGATTTTAGGGCGTTATATACCAGGAGATTCCATTATTCATCGCTTGGATCCCCGTAGTAAATTGCTTGCTATGATCCTGTTGATTTTGATTGTATTTTGGGCCAATAATCCCCTTGCCAATCTAATTCTTTTTGTAGCGACAGGTATATTTATCGCTTTGTCGGGCGTTTCTCTCTCATTTTTCGTTCAGGGATTAAAGTCCATGTTCTTCTTGATTGCCTTTACGACTCTATTTCAACTCTTTTTCATTTCAAGTGGAAATGTCTTATTTGAGTTTTCTTTTATAAGAATAACGGATTATGCTTTGCAACAAGCGGGAATCATTTTCTGTCGTTTTGTGTTGATTATTTTCTTTTCAACCTTGCTGACATTAACGACCATGCCTTTGAGTCTGGCAGCTGCAGTTGAAGCTCTTTTAGCACCGCTGAAACGCGTGAAAGTTCCCGTTCATGAAATTGGTCTCATGTTATCAATGAGTTTGCGTTTTGTTCCAACCTTGATGGATGACACAACGAGAATTATGAATGCTCAGAAAGCTCGTGGAGTTGACTTTGGCGAAGGTAGCATCGTTCAAAAAGTAAAGGCTATGATTCCAATTTTAATTCCTCTTTTTGCTACGAGCTTAAAGCGTGCAGATTCATTGGCAATAGCCATGGAAGCGCGTGGTTATCAGGGAGGAAAGGGGAGAAGCCAGTATAGACAGTTGAGATGGAGTCAAAAGGATACACTAGCAATTCTTGTGATTTTGGTGCTGGGATGTCTCTTATTTTTCTTAAAATCTTAGTGGATTCGTAAGATTGATAAAAAATCACAGTAGTAGATCTTTAGTAAAAAGGTAGGAATATGAACCGTTTTAAAAAATCAAAATATCTAATCATCGTTTTTGTCACAGTTCTGGCAGTTTCTGTACTATTAGTGACAACCTATTCAAGTGCTATTGTGACAAAACTAGGAGATGGCATTTCCTTAGTAGATAGAATTGTTCAAAAACCCTTTCAGTGGTTTGATACTTTCAAATCGGATTTGGGACATTTGACGCAGACCTACAATGAAAACGAAAGTCTAAAAAAACAACTTTATCAACTAGAGATAGAATCTAATCAATCAGAACGTTTAAAAACAGAAAATGAACAACTACGTCAGTTGCTGGATATGAAGTCAAAATTGCAGGCAACAAAAACCATTGCAGCAGATGTGATTATGCGTGCTCCAGTATCTTGGAAGCAAGAGTTAACAATTGATGCGGGAAGTTCAAAAGGAGCTTCTGAAAATATGTTAGTCATTGCAAACGGTGGCTTGGTTGGTAGTGTTTCAAAGGTGGAAGATCATTCAACAACTGTCAATCTTTTAACCAACGCTGAAAACACGGATAAGATCTCTGTTAAAATCCAACATGGTTCTACTGAAATTTACGGAATTATCGTTGGTTATGACAAGGAATCTGAACTGCTTAAAATTAGTCAATTGAATAGTAATAGTGACATCAGTGCTGGAGACAAGGTGACTACAGGTGGGCTAGGAAACTTTAATGTCAAAGATATTCCTGTTGGAGAGATTGTTGGTACAACGCACAGCAGTGACTATCTAACACGAGAGGTAACTGTAAAGTTAAGTGCTGATATCAAAGATCTTCATGTGGTAGAGTTAGTGGGGAATTAGCAATGAGATTGTTAAAACAAATTGGTATTTTCTTTTTACTCCCTTTTGTTGTGCTAATTGATGCTCATATTGGACAACTGGTGGGATCCTTTTTCCCCCACTTTCATTTAGCCAGTCATTTTCTGTTTTTGTTTCTCTTATTTGAGACAATTGAGGTTTCAGAATATCTCTACCTAGCCTATTGTTTTATAGTGGGTTTGGTTTACGATATCTATTTTTTCCACTTGATTGGAATTGCCACGCTTTTGTTTATCTTGATAGGTGCTTCGCTCCACAAGTTCAATAGCGTGATTTTGACAAATCGTTGGACAAGGATGTTGACCATTATTGTGATCAGTTTTCTGTTTGATATGGGGAGCTATCTTTTGGCTCTTGCCGTAGGACTGACTGTAGATTCCATGCCGGTATTCATCGTCTATAGCCTTGTCCCATCAATGATTCTGAACTTCTTATGGATTGTCATTTTTCAATTTATTTTTGAAAAAATTTATCTATAAGAAAGAAATATAAATGTAACAAAGGCGTAATATTTATTATGTCTTTTTTTGGTATACTAGTAATGTCTCAAATAGAAGGAGTATCGACAGAATATGAAGAAAAAAATCTTAGCGTCACTTTTGTTAAGTACAGTATTGGTCTCACAAACAGCAGTATTGACAACTGTTCGTGCAGAAACAACTGATGAAAAAATTGCTGCTCAAGATAATAAAATTAGCAGTTTAACAGCGCAACAACAAGAAGCTCAAAAGCAAGTGGATCAAATCCAAGGTCAAGTTTCAACAATTCAAGCAGAGCAAGCAAGCTTGCAATCCGAAAACGAAAAATTACAAGCTGAATCTAAAAAACTTGAAGGAGAAATTACAGAGCTTTCTAAAAATATCGTGGCTCGTAATGCTTCTTTAGAAAAACAAGCACGTAGCGCACAGACAAATGGAGCTGCGACTAGCTACATTAATACAATTGTAAATTCAAAATCAATCACAGAAGCCATTTCGCGTGTTGCTGCAATGAGCGAGATTGTATCGGCTAACAACAAAATGTTGGAGCAACAAAAGGCTGATAAAAAAGCAATTTCTGATAAACAAGTAGCCAATAATGAAGCAATCAATACAGTTATTGCGAACCAACAAAAATTGGCTGATGATGCGCAGGTATTGACAACTAAGCAAGCTGAGTTGAAGGTTGCAGAGTTGAATCTTGCTGCTGAGAAAGCTACTGCAGAAGGTGAAAAAGCTAGTTTGCTAGAGCAGAAAGCAGCAGCAGAGGCAGAAGCACGTGCTGCTGCAGAAGCAGAAGCAGCTTACAGAGCACGTCAAACAAGCCAACAGCAGTCAGTTGTTGCTTCTGGAAACACAAGTTTCTCAGCTCAAGTACAAGCAACATCAACAACTGACGAGGAGGATTCAAGCTACACTCCGGCACCTGCGCCAGCGCCTGCTAGACAACGTCCAACTTACAGCTCAAATGCTTCAAGTTATCCAACTGGTGAATGTACTTGGGGAGCTAAAACATTGGCACCTTGGGCAGGAGACTACTGGGGTAATGGAGCTCAGTGGGCAACAAGTGCAGCCGCAGCAGGATTCCGTACAGGATCAACTCCACAAGTTGGTGCGATTGCATGTTGGAATGATGGTGGTTATGGACACGTAGCGGTTGTTACAGCAGTTTCATCATCAACTCGTATTCAAGTATCAGAATCAAACTACGGTGGAGATCGTACAATCGGAAACAAACGTGGATGGTTCAACCCAACTACAACTTCTGAAGGTTACGTAACATACATCTATCCAAACTAATGTATAAAACGAAGAGACTCAATCGAGTCTCTTTTAATGTTTTTATCCGAAAGTCCTACTAAAATTCTACTAAATAGCTTGAAAATACTGTTGAAATATGATAAAATAAAACCTGTCGTGTAAACGATAATACTCATTCTTGATGAATTGTGAAACTGTTGCCCTTGGGTCGTTTTGCAAGTTGAAATCGAGAAGAGGAAAAAACAAAAAGGAGAAATACTCATGGCAGTAATTTCAATGAAACAACTTCTTGAGGCTGGTGTACACTTTGGTCACCAAACTCGTCGCTGGAACCCTAAGATGGCTAAGTACATCTTCACTGAGCGTAACGGAATCCACGTTATCGACTTGCAACAAACTGTAAAATACGCTGACCAAGCATACGACTTTATGCGTGACGCAGCAGCTAACGATGCAGTTGTATTGTTTGTTGGTACTAAGAAACAAGCTGCTGACGCTGTTAAGGAAGAAGCAGAACGTTCAGGTCAATACTTCATCAACCACCGTTGGTTGGGTGGAACTCTTACTAACTGGGGAACTATCCAAAAACGTATCGCTCGTTTGAAAGAAATCAAACGTATGGAAGAAGAAGGAATCTTCGACGTTCTTCCTAAGAAAGAAGTTGCACTTCTTAACAAGCAACGTGCACGTCTTGAAAAATTCTTGGGTGGTATCGAAGACATGCCTCGTATCCCAGATGTAATGTACGTAGTTGACCCGCATAAAGAGCAAATCGCTGTTAAAGAAGCTAAAAAATTGGGTATCCCAGTTGTAGCGATGGTTGACACAAATACTGATCCAGACGATATTGATGTAATCATCCCAGCTAACGATGACGCTATCCGCGCGGTTAAATTGATCACAGCTAAATTGGCTGACGCTATCATCGAAGGACGTCAAGGTGAAGATGCAGCAGCAGTTGAAGCAGAATTTGTAGCTTCAGAAGCTCAAGCAGATTCAATCGAAGAAATCGTTGAAGTTGTAGAAGGCGATAACGCTTAATTCATATAAATAGTAATTACCTAGGAGGGCGGGGCGTAGCCCGGCTCTCCTATTTTTAAAAAATATAGGAGAATCAAAATGGCAGAAATTACAGCTAAACTTGTAAAAGAGTTGCGTGAAAAATCTGGTGCTGGTGTTATGGACGCTAAAAAAGCGCTTGTAGAAACAGACGGCGATATCGAAAAAGCGATTGAATTGCTTCGCGAAAAAGGTATGGCGAAAGCAGCTAAGAAAGCTGACCGCGTTGCTGCAGAAGGTTTGACTGGTGTTTATGTTAACGGTAACGTTGCAGCAGTAATTGAAGTAAATGCTGAAACTGACTTCGTTGCGAAAAACGCTCAATTCGTTGAATTGGTAAATGCAACTGCTAAAGTAATCGCTGAAGGAAAACCAGCTAACAACGAAGAGGCACTTGCTTTGACAATGCCTTCAGGTGAAACTCTTGAAGCAGCTTATGTGTCTGCAACAGCAACTATCGGGGAAAAAATCTCATTCCGTCGTTTTGCTTTGATCGAAAAAACAGATGCACAACACTTTGGAGCTTACCAACACAATGGTGGTCGTATCGGTGTTATCTCAGTTATCGAAGGTGGAGACGAAGCTCTTGCTAAACAATTGTCAATGCACATCGCAGCGATGAAACCAACAGTTCTTTCATACAAAGAATTGGACGCTCAATTCGTTAAAGATGAGTTAGCACAATTGAACCACGTAATCGACCAAGACAACGAAAGCCGTGCAATGGTTAACAAACCAGCCCTTCCACACTTAAAATATGGATCGAAAGCACAATTGACTGAAGAAGTAATCGCTCAAGCTGAAGCTGACATCAAAGCTGAGTTGGCTGCAGAAGGCAAACCAGAAAAAATCTGGGACAAAATCATCCCAGGTAAAATGGATCGCTTCATGCTTGACAACACCAAAGTTGACCAAGCATACACACTTCTTGCTCAAGTCTACATCATGGACGATAGCAAGACAGTTGAAGCATACCTTGATTCAGTTAACGCTTCAGTAGTTGAGTTCGCTCGCTTTGAAGTTGGTGAAGGTATCGAGAAAGCTGCAAATGACTTCGAAGCTGAAGTTGCAGCTACAATGGCAGCAGCCTTGAATAACTAATGATAAAAGAGGAAGCAATTTGCTTCCTTTTTCTTTTGCTGTAGGGAACTTAGATTTTTCTTTAAATTGAACAAAGAAAAAGCCCTATAATAAGGGCTAAGTGCATTTAGGAGACTACACTTCAAATTCATAGAGTGCTGTAGACAGATAACGTTCGCCGTTATCTGGTGCTAAAGCAAGGACTTTCTTACCTGTACCTAATTTTTTGGCAACTTCAATTGCCCCGTAAATCGCTGCAGCTGAGGAAATCCCAACAAGGAAGCCTTCTTTTCCACCAATCTCACGGCCAAGCGTAAGTGCATCATCTGATGTTACACGGACGATACCGTCATAGGCTTTTGTATCAAGTGTATCAGGAATAAATCCAGCTGAGATGCCTTGAATTTTGTGAGGTCCTGGTTTTTCACCAGACAAGATAGCTGACTCGTCTGCCTCAACTGCATAAACTTGAATGTCTGGATTTGCTGCTTTAAGAGCGTGAGAAACACCTGAAATCGTTCCACCAGTACCAACACCACCCACAAAAGCATCTAGTCCATCAGAACCGAAAGCAGCCAGTATTTCAGCTCCTGTTGTTCTTTCGTGTACTTCAGGATTAGCTGGATTGTTAAATTGGAGTGGAAGGAAGCCGTCACGTTCAGCTGCGATCTCCTGAGCCTTGGCAATTGCGCCTTTCATTCCTTCGCTACCAGGAGTAAGGACGAGTTCAGCACCATAGGCTTGGATAATCTTACGTCGTTCCACACTCATCGTTTCGGGCATGACGATAACAACTTTATATCCCTTAGCAGCACCTACCCAAGAAAGTCCGATACCAGTATTTCCACTCGTTGCCTCAACAATGGTAGCACCCGGTTTTAGAATACCATCTTGTTCCGCTTTTTCAATCATGCTAAGGGCAATACGGTCTTTTACTGACGATCCAGGGTTAAAAGCTTCAAGTTTTACATAAACATCTGCAGCACCCTCTGGAACAATGTTGTTAAGTTTAACAATCGGTGTTTGTCCGATTAGTTCAGTGATATTGTTATAAATAGCCATAGATATACCTCTTTGTATAAGATGATACTAGTATAACGCGCTCAAGGCTATTTGTAAAATATAGAAATCCTATCAAAGCGATAGGATTTTTTTATATCAAAGGTCTGAGCTGTAAATCTGCGAATAAATTTAGTAGGTGCTATCTATATTTTTGTTTACACTAAGTTTACAGGAACCTCAACTTCTCGTAAACCTTGATCTGTTAAAGTAATTTTTCCATTAAAAAACTCCACAAGAGCAGCCTTGATATTTTCTTTCTCTTCCTTATCAACATAAATCATCGTATCAACTTGATCTGTGAAATTTGTTTCTAGTTCCATGAGATGATGGTCTCTAAGAAAATTGCCATATTCTTGATACTGAGCATAAGACATTTGAATGGCTATACCAGCCTGCTCTTTGATTTCAATAATGCCAATTTCTTTGACAGCCAAGGCTACACTACCTGCATAAGCACGAATTAAACCACCAGCACCTAGCTTAATTCCTCCGAAGTAGCGAGTAACCACTACGCAGACATTGGTAAGATTGTGATTCTCTAGGACACCAAGCATTGGAACTCCAGCAGTACCACTAGGTTCACCATCATCACTCGTGCGCTTAATCTCACTGCGTTCCCCTATTATAAAAGCAGAGCAGTTATGGGTAGCTTTGTAGTGTTCTTTTTTGATGGTCGTGATGAAATCACGAGCCTCTTCTTCACTATAGACACGCTTTACATGACAGATAAAGCGTGACTTTTTAATTTCTTCTTGGACCTGCCCGTCCTCTTTAATTGTTCTAAATTCCATGATTTTATTGTACTAAAAAAATACCTAAAGCGCTAGATTTTTACGAATAAAGAAGTATGAAAGTAAATCCAAATTATCTCGGTCGCTTGTTTACTGAGAAAGAATTAACTAAAGAAGAACGTCAGATGGCCGTGAAACTGCCAACAATGAGAAAAGAGAAGGGAAAACTTTTCTGTCAACGTTGTAATAGTTCGATTTTAGAAGAATGGTATTTGCCTATTGGCGCATACTATTGTAGGGAGTGTTTGCTGATGAAGCGAGTCAGGAGTGATCAAGCCTTATACTATTTTCCGCAGGAAGATTTTCCTAAACAAGATGTTCTTAAGTGGCGTGGTAAGTTAACCCCTTTTCAGGAGAAGGTGTCAGAGGGATTGATTCGAGCAGTCGAAAAGAAAGAACCGACCTTGGTTCATGCTGTAACAGGAGCTGGAAAGACGGAGATGATTTATCAAGTTGTGGCCAAGGTAATCAATAATGGTGGTGCAGTGTGTTTGGCCAGTCCTCGAATTGATGTATGTTTGGAATTGTATAAGCGACTGCAGAATGACTTTGCTTGTGAGATAGCACTGCTTCATGGCGAATCAGAGCCCTATTTTCGAACTCCACTAGTTGTTGCAACGACTCACCAGTTGTTAAAATTTCATCATGCTTTTGATTTGCTGATAGTAGATGAAGTAGATGCCTTTCCTTATGTTGACAACCCTATACTTTACTACGCTGTAAACCAATGTGTAAAGGAGGAGGGGTTAAAGATATTCCTTACAGCGACTTCTACAGATGAGTTAGATAAGAAGGTTCGCACAGGAGAATTAAAACGATTGAGCTTGCCAAGACGATTTCATGGAAATCCATTGATTATTCCAAAGCCAGTTTGGTTATCGGATTTTAATCGTTACTTAGATAAGAGTCAGTTGTCACCCAAGTTAAAGACCGCTATTGAGAAGCAGAGAAGAACAGGTTATCCATTGTTAATCTTTGCATCAGAAATTAAAAAAGGCGAGAAACTAAAAGAAATATTGCAGGAACAGTTTCCAAATGAAAATATAGGCTTTGTTTCCTCTGTCGCAGAAAATCGATTAGAGCAGGTGCAAGCTTTTCGAGATGGAGAGTTGACGATACTTATCAGTACGACAATTTTAGAGCGTGGAGTTACCTTCCCTTGTGTGGATGTTTTCGTTATAGAAGCTAATCATCGTCTCTTTACAAAGTCTAGCTTGATTCAGATTGGAGGGCGAGTTGGGCGTAGTATGGACAGACCAACTGGTGAGTTGCTCTTCTTTCATGATGGATTAAATACTTCCATCAAAAAGGCAATCAAGGAAATCAAGCAGATGAACAAGGAGGCGGGATTATGAACTGTTTATTATGTGGCCAGACAACAAAGAGTGACTTGACATTTAGTCACCTCTTACTGTTTAAGAATGAGCACAACTATCTTTGCTCAGCTTGTGATTCTACTTTTGAGAAGATTGGTGAAGACCATTGTCCAAACTGCATGAAAAGAGGGTTGTCAACAACGTGTCAAGATTGTAAACTTTGGTGTGAAGATGGGATTCAAGTTGATCATAAAGCAATCTTCACCTATAATCAAGCTATGAAAGACTTCTTTAGTCGATATAAGTTTGATGGGGATTTTCTGCTTAGAAAGGTTTTTACTCCTGTACTTGCAGATGAGTTGAAAAAGTATAGAGACTATGAATTTGTGGTAATTCCCCTAAGTCCTGAAAGATTGCTTGAGAGAGGATTTAATCAGGTTGAAGGTTTGGTTGAGACGGCAGGGTTTTCCTTTCAAGATTTACTAGGGAAAAGAGAAGAGAAGGCTAGTTCTTCTAAGAATCGCTCAGAACGATTAGCTACGGAAATTCCCTTTTATATTAAAACGGAAGCCCCTCTTCCTAAGAAGATTTTGGTTATTGATGACATCTATACGACAGGGGCGACTATCAATCGTGTGAAGCGACTTTTTGAAGAGGCAGGTGTTTTGGAAGTCAAAACTTTTTCTCTTGTAAGATAAGGAAAAAATTTGCAAAATGAAAATGAAAGCGTTATAATATAGTTAGAAAAATAAAAATGTTTAGAAAGAAGGTACTTATATGATTAAATATAGTATCCGTGGTGAAAACCTAGAAGTAACAGAAGCAATTCGCAATTATGTAGTTTCTAAACTCGAAAAGATCGAAAAATATTTTCAACCTGAACAAGAGTTGGATGCACGTGTCAACTTGAAAGTTTACCGTGAAAAAACAGCAAAAGTTGAAGTAACAATTCCACTTGGATCAATTACCCTTCGTGCAGAAGATATTTCTCAAGATATGTATGGTTCTATCGATCTTGTAACAGATAAAATTGAACGCCAGATTCGAAAAAATAAAACAAAAATCGAACGCAAGAATAAAAATAAGGTTGCAACAAGCCAACTCTTTACAGATGCTCTAGTTGAAGATGCAAATGTTGTGCAGCCAAAAGTGGTTCGTTCAAAACAAATTGATTTAAAACCAATGGATTTGGAAGAAGCTCTTCTTCAAATGGACTTGTTGGGACATGATTTCTTTATCTATGTAGATGTAGAAGATCAAACAACAAATGTTTTGTATCGCCGCGAAGATGGTGAAGTTGGTTTGCTAGAAGTTAAGGAATCATAAGATCTTGACAACTATGTAAAAGTGGTTTACACAATTGTAAACCACTTTTGTATTGCACCATTATAAGAGGTATAAATGGAGGTAGTTATGAGAGACGTGGTGATTGTTTCGGCAGTGCGGACTCCTATAGGCTCCTTTGGAGGAAGCTTGAAGAATGTTTCAGCTGTTGATTTGGGATCTTTGGTAATTAAGAGTGTTTTGGAAAAAGCCAATATTAAACCAGAGCAAGTAGACGAAGTGATTATGGGGAATGTCCTTGGCGCTGGTTTAGGACAAAATGTGGCTCGCCAAATGAGCATTCATGCGGGACTTTCTGAGTTTACACCAGCCTTTACCATCAATAAGGTTTGTGGTTCTGGGTTGAAGGCAGTGCAGTTGGCTGCTCAAGCGATTCGATGTGGCGATGCAGATATTATCGTAGCTGGTGGCGCAGAAAACATGAGTCAGGCACCATATGTTTTGCCAAGCTTCCGTTGGGGTGGCCGTATGGGAGATTCAAAAGTGGTAGATACCATGATTAAGGACGGTTTGTCTGATGCCTTTAACGAATACCATATGGGGATTACAGCTGAGAATGTGGCAGAAGAATATGGTATTAGCCGGGATGATCAAGATGCGCTTGCTTTGGAATCTCAAAAACGAGCAGTGGCGGCTATAGAATCTGGACGTTTTAAGGAAGAGATTGTTCCGGTGGTCATTCCTCAACGTAAAGGCGATCCTATCGTCTTTGATACAGATGAATTTCCTAGAAAAGATGCTAGCTTGGAGAGTCTGTCTAAGCTACGTCCTGTTTTCAAAAAAGACGGTTCTGTTACAGCGGGAAATGCCTCAGGTATCAATGACGGAGCGGCGGCTGTCTTGGTCATGAGTGCTGAAAAAGCTGAAGAATTAGGACTTCCAGTCATTGCGCGCATTCGTTCGTATGCAAGTGCAGGTTTGGATCCTAAGATGATGGGATGTGGACCGATTTATGCGACTCGTAAAGCTCTTGAAAAAGGTAATTTGACAGTTGATGCTCTTGACTTGATTGAGTCAAATGAAGCCTTTGCTGCTCAGGCTTGTGCGGTTGGGAAAACACTTGGATTTAACACAGATATTGTCAATGTCAATGGTGGTGCGATTGCTCTTGGTCACCCGATTGGAGCTTCAGGCTGTCGTATCTTAGTGACTCTGGTACATGAGATGATGAAGCGTGATGCTAAAACTGGGTTAGCAACTCTCTGTATCGGAGGGGGAATGGGAACAGCTCTTATCGTGGAACGTTAGATGATAGTAATCTTAGTGCAGGAGGATAATGAGCTTATTCTCTTTTTGCATTAAAACCATAAAAAAATCAATAAGGAAAAGGAGGCTTACCACTTTTTAAAGGTCGCTTTTTAAGGGCTTTTGTGATATAATAATGCGCAAGAGGTTTAGAATGAAAAAAAATAATTTAAATCCGATTTCTGCGGTTCTACTAGGGATTGCAACTTTCGGAACCTTAACAATGCTGATTATTTTTTCACAAAATAATGTTGTAACAATCAGTGCCTTGTTTTTATTTGTACTTCTTTATCTGCTTTTATTCATCTGGCAAAAAAAACAGTATGAAAAGAGCGAAATTGAACAAATCCAATACGTAAACCATCAAGCGGAAGATAGCTTGAACACGTTGCTCGATCAAATGCCAGTTGGTGTTCTGAAATTAGACTTATCTAGTGGCGAAGTCGAATGGTTTAATCCTTATGCTGAGTTGATTTTGACGACTGAAGAAGGCGAAATTGATGTTGACTTGATTCAAACTATCATCAAGGCTTCTGTGGGGAACCCTGGTTCTTATGCTAACTTGGGGGAAACACGCTATGCCGTTCATATGGACAAGGTTTCGGGTGTTTTGTATTTCTTTGATGTTTCTGGGGAGTACGAAGCAACTGTCGAATTGGTAACCAGTCGACCAGTGATTGGGGTTATCTCGGTAGACAACTACGATGATCTAGAAGATGCAACCTCCGACTCCGATATTAGTCATATCAATAGTTTTGTGGCAAATTTTGTTTCAGAATTTGCTAGTAAGTATGCTATGTTTTCTCGGCGTGTGGGTATGGACCGCTTTTATTTATTTACTGATTACACAGTTCTAGAGGGCTTGATGAATGATAAATTCTCTGTGATTGATGCCTTTCGTGAGGAGGCAAAACAGAGACAGCTGCCATTGACCTTGAGCATGGGCTTTTCTTATGGTGATGGAAATCATGATGAGATAGGGAAAGTTGCTTTAAGAAACTTGAACTTAGCTGAGGTTCGTGGTGGGGACCAGGTGGTTGTCAAGGAAAATGATGAAACCAAGAATCCAGTCTACTTTGGTGGTGGTTCCGCAGCCTCTGTTAAGAGAACAAGAACACGTACGAGAGCGATGATGACAGCTATTTCAGATAAGATTCGCAGTGTGGATCAGGTATTTGTAGTTGGTCATAAGAATCTGGATATGGATGCCTTGGGGTCTGCGGTTGGCATGCAGTTGTTTGCGAGCAATATCACTGAAAATAGCTATGCGGTCTACGATGCAGATCAAATGTCACCAGATATCGAGCGTGCCGTCAAATTCTTGGAAAAAGAGGGTGTCACTAAGCTCTTGCCTCTGGCTGATGCGATGAGATTGGTCACCAAGCGCTCTTTGTTGATTTTAGTGGATCATTCCAAGACGGCTTTGACCTTGTCGAAAGATTTTTACGAACTGTTCACTCAAACCATTGTCATTGACCACCATCGACGTGATCAGGATTTTCCAGAGAATGCAGTAATCACCTATATCGAAAGTGGAGCAAGTAGTGCGAGTGAGTTGGTCACAGAATTGATTCAGTTCCAAAATTCTAAGAAAAATCGTTTGAGTCGTATGCAGGCCAGTGTTTTGATGGCTGGTATGATGCTGGATACCAAGAATTTCACATCTCGCGTGACGAGTCGAACCTTTGATGTGGCTAGCTACCTCAGAACACGTGGAAGTGACAGTATTGCTATCCAGGAGATTGCTGCGACAGATTTTGAGGAATACCGAGAGGTAAATGAACTCATTTTACAAGGTCGTAAGTTGGGTTCAGATGTCTTAATTGCTCAAGCTAAGGACTCAACCACTTATGACACCGTTGTTATCAGTAAGGCTGCCGATGCTATGCTGGCTATGTCCGGTATTGAGGCTAGTTTCGTTCTGGCAAAAAATACACAAGGATTTATCTCAATCTCGGCTCGAAGCCGCAGTAAAATCAATGTCCAACGCATTATGGAAGAGTTGGGTGGTGGTGGTCACTTTAATCTAGCTGCTGCGCAAATCGAGAATATGAGTCTGTCAGAAGTAGGAGAAAAATTGACTCAACTTGTCTTAGATGAACTAAAGGAAAAGGAGAAAGAAGAATGAAAGTAATCTTTTTAGCAGATGTCAAAGGAAAAGGGAAAAAAGGCGAAATCAAGGAAGTACCAACTGGCTACGCCCAAAACTTCCTGATTAAAAAGAATTTGGCTAAGGAAGCGACTGCTCAGGCAATCGGTGAATTGCGTGGAAAACAAAAATCAGAGGAAAAGGCTCATGCAGAGATGTTAGCAGAGGCAAGAGCAATCAAAGCCAAGCTTGAAGCAGAAGAAACTGTTGTAGAGTTTGTTGAAAAGGTTGGACCAGATGGCCGTACCTTTGGCTCAATCACCAATAAGAAGATTGCAGAAGAATTGCAAAAGCAGTTTGGTATCAATATTGACAAGCGTCATATTCAAGTAAAAGCACCAATTCGAGCAGTAGGTTTGATTGATGTACCAGTGAAAATCTACCAAGATGTTACAAGTCTCATCAATCTTCGTGTAAAAGAAGGGTAAGTTTACAACTTCTTTACAAGATTGTAAAAGGAAGGAAAATCGGATGGCAGAAGTAGAGGAACTGCGAGTTCAACCTCAGGATATTTTGGCCGAACAATCTGTTTTGGGGGCTATTTTTATAGATGAGAGCAAGCTCGTTTTTGTCCGAGAATACATTGATTCTCGAGACTTCTTTAAGTATGCTCATCGGTTGATTTTCCAAGCGATGGTAGACTTGTCGGATCGTGGAGAGGCGATTGATGCGACGACAGTTCGAACGATTTTGGATAGCCAAGGGGATCTCCAAAATATTGGTGGCTTGTCCTATCTTGTTGAAATTGTCAACTCTGTACCAACTTCAGCTAATGCGGAGTATTATGCTAAAATCGTAGCCGAAAAGGCTATGCTACGTCGCTTGATTTCCAAGTTGACAGACTCTGTCAACCAAGCCTATGAGGCTTCTAAGCCTGTAGATGAAATCATTGCTCAAGCTGAAAAGGGACTCATTGATGTTAGCGAAAATGCCAATCGTAGTGGTTTCAAGAACATCCGTGATATTCTAAATATCAACTTTGGGAACCTAGAAGTTCGGTCACAACAAACAACGGATATCACGGGTATTGCAACGGGCTACCGTGATTTGGATCATATGACGACAGGTCTCCATGAGGAGGAACTGATTATTATCGCAGCTCGTCCTGCGGTCGGTAAGACAGCCTTTGCTTTGAACATTGCTCAGAACATTGGGACTAAGTTGGACAAGACGGTTGCTATCTTTTCGCTGGAAATGGGTGCGGAAAGTCTAGTAGACCGTATGTTGGCGGCCGAAGGATTAGTGGAGTCCCATTCTATACGTACAGGTCAATTGACTGATGAGGAGTGGCAAAAGTATACCATTGCTCAAGGGAACCTAGCCAACGCGAGTATCTATATCGATGATACGCCAGGGATTCGAATCACGGAAATTCGTTCGCGCTCACGCAAACTAGCTCAAGAAACGGGCAATCTAGGATTGATTTTGATAGACTACCTACAGCTTATCACAGGGACTGGTCGTGAGAACCGCCAACAAGAAGTTTCTGAAATTTCTCGTCAGTTGAAAATTCTAGCTAAAGAGCTAAAGGTTCCAGTCATTGCTCTTAGTCAGTTATCTCGTGGAGTGGAACAGCGTCAGGATAAGAGACCAGTCTTGTCTGATATTCGTGAATCGGGTTCTATTGAGCAGGATGCGGATATCGTAGCCTTTCTATACCGTGACGACTACTACGATCGTGCGGGTGAAGAAGAGGAAGGAATTCCAAATAACAAGGTAGAGGTTATCATCGAGAAAAACCGTAGTGGAGCTCGTGGAACGGTGGAATTGATTTTCCAAAAAGAATACAATAAATTTTCAAGTATCTCAAAGAGGGAGGCATAAGATGTCAGATGCATTTACAGATGTAGCCAAGATGAAAAAAATCAAAGAAGAGATCAAGGCGCATGAGGGACAAGTCGTTGAAATGACTTTGGAAAACGGCCGTAAGCGCCAAAAAAATAGATTGGGTAAGCTAATTGAGGTTTATCCATCTCTATTTATCGTTGAATTTGGGGATGTTGAAGGAGACAAACAAGCCAATGTCTATGTTGAATCCTTCACCTACTCAGATATCTTGACAGAGAAGAACTTGATTCGCTATCTAGACAAAGAATCTTAAAATGAAGTGGGCTTTGCTCACTTTTTTCTTTTTCTCCCGAATAGTATAAAGGAGGGTAACCTCGGAAATTTATATTATTAAGGAGAATGAATGACGTTTTTAAAATCAGGAGTTAAGAAAAGTAGATGTACTCAGTTGAGTGTAGGGCTGGCTACTTTGTTCATTACGAGTACCTTTTTGTTTGGTGGGGAATCGGTTCAGGCCGACAGTGTAGCGCGTGGAGATGACTATCCGCTTCATTACAAAAATGGTAGTGTAGAAATCGATCAGTGGCGGATGTATTCTCGCCAGTGTACCTCTTTTGCAGCCTTTCGTTTGAGTAGTGTAAATGGCTTTGAAATTCCGCCTGCTTATGGTAATGCGAATGAATGGGGACATCGTGCAAGGCGAGAAGGCTACCGTGTTGATAGCAAACCTGAAATTGGTTCAATTGCTTGGTCGACAGAAGGTTATTATGGGCATGTGGCCTGGGTATCAAATGTATCAGGGGATACGATTGAGATCGAAGAGTATAACTATGGAGTTAGGGAGAAATACAATCGTCGCAGCGTAAAAGCTAGCTCTATGACAGGCTTTATCCATTTTAAGGACTTGGTAGGGAATGGTGGTAGAACTGGAAATCCTATCAGGTCAGGGTTGGCGTCTAGTGGGACTCATACGTTTACTCAAAAGTCCGCTATTAGAAACCAGCCGTCAAGTACAGCGCAAGTTATTGACTACTACTATCCTGGTGAAAATGTTAGCTACGATCAAATCGTAGAAAAGGACGGTTATAAGTGGCTTAGTTACCTGTCCTATAGTGGAATGAGGAGATACGTCCAGTATATGGAGACAGAATCGGTGGAGAATGGTTGGAAGAAGCAAAACGGTATTTGGAATTACCGTGAGAACGGGAAACTCGCAACTGGTTGGAAGAAAATAAATGGCAGTTGGTATCACTTTAAAGACAATGGAACCATGTCAACAGGTTGGGTGAAGGATAGTTCGCATTGGTACTATCTAAAGGCATCAGGGGAGATGCAGACAGGCTGGCTCAAGGAAAATGGAACATGGTATTATCTGGAGAGTTCAGGGGCTATGAAGTCTAGCCAGTGGTTCCAAGTAGGAGGAAAGTATTACTACGTCAATGCTTCAGGGGCTTTAGCAGTGAATACCACTGTGGATGGCTATCGAGTGGACAGTAACGGAGCTAGAATCTAGAAAGAATATAAAAAAGTGAACTTCGCTACCATTTGCCTATTCTTTCCGATGGTATTTTTCCCCTCTTTCCTTTATAATGGGTGTATGGACAAGAAAAAACTATTATTAATTGATGGATCTTCTGTTGCCTTTCGAGCTTTTTTTGCGCTCTATCAGCAGTTGGATCGTTTTAAAAATGCTAATGGCCTTCATACCAATGCAATCTATGGCTTTCAACTCATGTTGAATCATGTATTAGAGCGGATTGAGCCCAGTCATGTTTTGGTAGCTTTTGATGCAGGTAAGACGACTTTTCGAACAGAGATGTATGCAGACTACAAGGGTGGTCGTGCTAAAACTCCAGATGAGTTTCGTGAGCAATTTCCCTTCATTCGTGAGTTGCTAGATCATCTTGGGATTCGCCACTATGAGTTGGCCCAGTATGAAGCAGATGATATCATCGGGACCCTAGGTCGCTTGGCTGAAAAGGAAGCTTTTGATGTGACCATTGTCAGCGGAGACAAGGACTTGATTCAGTTGACAGATGAGCATACAGTGGTTGAGATTTCCAAGAAAGGTGTGGCTGAGTTTGAGGCCTTTACACCAGATTACCTTATGGAAAAGATGGGTCTCACACCAGCTCAGTTTATCGATCTTAAGGCCCTCATGGGGGATAAGTCTGATAATATCCCTGGCGTCACGAAAATCGGTGAAAAGACGGGTATCAAGCTCTTGCTGAAGCATGGTTCGCTAGAGGGTATTTATGAAAATATCGATGGGATGAAGGCTTCTAAGATGAAGGAAAATCTCATCAATGACAAGGAACAAGCCTTTTTGTCTAAAACACTGGCAACTATCGATACCAAGGCACCGATTGAGATTGGCCTTGATGATTTGGTCTATAATGGCCCAGATGTGGAAAATCTCGGGAAATTCTACGATCAGATGGGCTTCAAACAGCTCAAGCAAACTCTAAATGTGTCATCAACGGATGCGCCTGAAAGTTTGGATTTCACTATCGTTGACCACGTCAGTCAAGACATGCTGAGTTCCGACTCTATCTTCCACTTTGAACTCTTTGGTGAGAACTACCATACAGATGACTTGGTTGGTTTTGCTTGGTCTTGTGGGGATAAACTTTACGCTACAGACAAACTTGATCTCTTGCAGGAGCCGATTCTCAAGGAATTTTTAGAAAAAACACCTCTGAAAGTGTATGACTTTAAGAAAGCGAAGGTTCTTTTAAATCGCTTGGGCTTGAACCTGCAGGCCCCTGCTTTTGACAGTCGTTTGGCAAAATACCTCCTCTCTACTGTTGAGAATAATGAAATCTCAACAATTGCTAGTCTCTACGGTCAAACATACTTGGTCGATGATGAGACTTTCTATGGTAAGGGGGTCAAGAAAGCTATCCCTGAGAGAGAGAAATTCTTGGAGTACTTGGCTCGCAAGGTTGCAGTATTGGTTGAGACAGAGCCTGTTTTGCTTGAAAAACTCAGTGAACATGGACAGTTAGATCTTCTCTATGACATGGAGCAACCTCTGGCTTTTGTCCTTGCCAAAATGGAAATCGCTGGGATCAAGGTCAAAAAAGAAACCCTTCTTGAGATGCAGGCTGAAAATGAGGTCGTCATTGAGCAACTCACTCAAGAAATCTACGAGTTAGCTGGTGAGGAGTTTAATATCAATTCCCCTAAGCAGTTGGGCGTGCTGCTCTTTGAAAAGCTCGGTCTTCCTCTAGCATACACCAAGAAAACTAAGACAGGTTACTCAACAGCCGTGGATGTGCTAGAGCGATTGGCTCCTATTGCGCCGATTGTTAAGAAAATCCTCGATTACCGTCAGATTGCGAAGATTCAATCTACCTATGTGATTGGTTTGCAGGATTGGATTTTGGATGATGGCAAGATTCACACGCGCTACGTGCAAGATTTGACCCAGACCGGACGTTTGTCTAGTGTAGATCCAAACTTACAAAATATCCCTGTTCGTTTGGAGCAAGGCCGTCTCATTCGTAAGGCCTTTGTACCTGAGTGGGAGGATAGTGTTCTTCTTAGCTCGGATTATTCACAGATTGAATTGCGCGTTTTGGCCCATATCTCTAAAGACGAGCACTTAATCAGGGCTTTCCAAGAAGGAGCTGATATCCATACCTCAACAGCCATGCGGGTCTTTGGAATTGAACGCCCTGAGGATGTGACTCCAAACGACCGTCGTAATGCCAAGGCGGTAAACTTTGGAGTGGTTTACGGGATTTCAGACTTTGGCTTGTCTAATAATCTGGGCATCAGCCGTAAGGAAGCTAAAGCCTACATCGATACCTATTTTGAACGTTTCCCAGGTATTAAAAACTACATGGATGAGGTGGTGCGTGAGGCGCGTGATAAGGGCTATGTAGAGACTCTCTTCAAGCGTCGTCGTGAGTTGCCAGATATCAATTCGCGCAACTTTAACATTCGTGGTTTTGCAGAGCGAACTGCCATCAACTCTCCTATCCAAGGCTCAGCAGCAGATATTCTCAAGATTGCTATGATCCAGCTAGACAAGGCTTTGGTAGCGGGTGGTTATCAGACCAAGATGCTGTTGCAAGTGCACGATGAAATTGTCCTTGAGGTTCCGAAGGCAGAACTAGCAGCGGTCAAAGCGCTGGTGAAACAAACCATGGAAGAAGCCATCCAGCTCAGTGTTCCCCTCATCGCTGATGAGAATGAAGGAGCAACTTGGTACGAGGCTAAATAAGAAAGATATGATAGAGTTTGAAGTACTTGCCTTCAAACTCTTTTTCATGAGTTTGTGCAAGCAGTTTCCCTTGACTTCTTTCTTTTTTTAGGCTATCATATACCCATATAATATACGGGAGTCTGTGTACAGTCTGAGAGGAAGTGTTAAACTTCGACCGCACCTGATCTGGGTAATGCCAGCGTAGGGAAGGATACTTAGCCGAATTCTGCACCTTTTCCGTATATATGGGAAAGGTTTTCTTTTTGTTAAAAGGAAGCCTGAGAAAAGGAGGTTTTTATGAAAGCAAGCATTGCCTTGCAAGTCTTGCCCCTATCACAGGGGATTGACCGGATTGCTATTATCGATCAGGTGATTGCTTATCTGCAAGCTCAGTCCGTGACCATGGTGGTGACACCCTTTGAAACGGTCTTGGAAGGGGAGTTTGATGAGCTTATGCGCATTCTCAAAGAAGCGCTAGAAGTGGCAGGGCAGGAAGCGAATAATGTCTTTGCCAATGTCAAAATAAATATAGGAGAGATTTTAAGCATCGATGAGAAACTTGAAAAGTATGATGAGACGGCAGATTAGTCTTTTAGGCTTTCTAGGAATCTTGTCGGTCTGGCAGTTAGCAGGAATATTCAAACTTTTACCCAAGTTTATCCTGCCAACTCCCTTTGAAATTCTCCAGGCCTTTGTTCGTGACAGAGAATTTCTCTGGCACCATAGCTGGGCGACCTTGAGAGTGGCTTTACTCGGACTAGTCTTAGGAGTCTTGATTGCCTGTCTCATGGCGGTGCTTATGGACAGTCTGGCTTGGCTCAATGACTTGATTTACCCTATGATGGTGGTTGTTCAGACCATTCCTACCATTGCCATAGCCCCTATTCTGGTCTTGTGGCTAGGTTATGGGATTTTGCCCAAGATTGTCTTGATTATCTTGACAACAACTTTCCCTATCATCGTCAGTATTTTAGATGGATTTAGGCATTGTGACAAGGATATGCTGACCTTGTTTAGTCTGATGCGGGCCAAGCCTTGGCAAATCCTGTGGCATTTTAAAATCCCTGTCAGCCTGCCCTACTTTTATGCAGGTCTGAGGGTCAGTGTCTCCTACGCCTTTATCACAACAGTGGTATCTGAGTGGTTGGGAGGCTTTGAAGGACTAGGTGTTTACATGATTCAGTCCAAGAAACTGTTTCAGTATGATACTATGTTTGCCATTATTATTCTGGTGTCGATTATCAGCCTTCTGGGTATGAAGTTGGTCGATGTCAGCGAAAAATATGTGATTAAATGGAAACGTTCATAGGACAAGAACGTTTGAGAAAAAGAAAAGAGGAAATCAAAATGAAAAAAATATGGAAAGTGTTTTTAACGCTTGTGACAGCTCTTGTAGCTGTCGTGCTGGTGGCTTGTGGTCAAAGGACTGCTTCTAAGGACAACAAAGAAGCAGAACTCAAGAAGATTGACTTTATCCTAGACTGGACGCCAAATACCAACCACACAGGGCTTTATGTTGCCAAGGAAAAAGGTTATTTCAAAGAAGCTGGAGTGGATGTTGACTTGAAATTGCCACCAGAAGAAAGTTCTTCTGACTTGGTGATCAATGGCAAGGCACCATTTGCAGTGTATTTCCAAGACTACATGGCTAAGAAATTGGAAAAAGGAGCAGGAATCACTGCCGTTGCTGCTATCGTTGAGCACAATACATCAGGAATCATTTCTCGTAAATCTGACAATGTCACCAGTCCAAAAGACTTGGCTGGTAAGAAATACGGTACTTGGAATGACCCAACTGAGCTTGCTATGTTGAAAACCTTGGTAGAATCACAAGGTGGAGACTTTGAGAAGGTCGAAAAAGTACCAAACAACGACTCGAACTCAATCACACCGATTGCCAATAGCGTCTTTGACACTGCTTGGATCTACTACGGTTGGGATGGTATCCTTGCTAAATCTCAAGGAGTGGATGCTAACTTCATGTATTTGAAAGACTATGTCAAGGAGTTTGACTACTACTCACCAGTTATCATCGCTAACAACGACTATCTCAAAGACAACAAAGAAGAAGCTCGTAAAGTTATCCAAGCTATCAAAAAAGGTTACCAATATGCCATGGAACACCCAGAAGAAGCTGCAGATATCCTCATTAAGAACGCACCTGAACTCAAGGAAAAACGTGACTTTGTCATCGAATCTCAAAAATACTTGTCAAAAGAATATGCAAGTGACAAGGAAAAATGGGGACAATTTGACGCTGACCGCTGGAATGCCTTCTACAAATGGGATAAAGAAAATGGCATCCTCAAAGAAGACTTGACTGACAAGGGCTTCACTAACGAATTTGTAAAATAATGACAGAAATTAGACTAGAACACGTAAGCTATGCCTATGGCGATGAAAAGATTTTAGAGGACATCAACCTGCAGGTGACTTCGGGTGAAGTAGTTTCTATCCTGGGACCTAGTGGTGTTGGAAAGACCACCCTCTTTAACCTAATCGCTGGGATTTTAGAAGTCCAGTCTGGGCGAATTGTCCTTGATGGCGAGGAAAATCCTAAGGGGCGCGTGAGTTATATGCTGCAAAAGGATCTCCTCTTGGAGCACAAAACGGTGCTTGGCAATATCATCCTGCCCCTCTTGATTCAAAAGGTGGATAAGGCGGAAGCTATTGCCCGAGCGGACGAAATCCTTGCGACCTTCCAGCTGACAGCTATACGGGATAAGTATCCTCATGAACTCAGTGGTGGAATGCGCCAGCGTGTGGCCTTGCTTCGCACCTACCTTTTCGGGCACAAGCTCTTTCTCTTGGATGAGGCCTTTAGCGCCTTGGATGAGATGACCAAGATGGAACTCCACGCTTGGTACCTTGAGATTCACAAACAGCTACAGCTGACGACCCTCATCATCACGCATAGTATCGAAGAGGCCCTCAATCTCAGCGACCGCATCTATATCTTGAAAAATCGTCCTGGGCAGATTGTTTCAGAAATTAAACTAGATTGGTCTGAAGGTGAGGACAAGGAAGTCCAAAAAATTGCCTACAAACGACAAATATTAGCAGAATTGGGCTTAGATAAGTAGAAAAATAGGGAGTTGGTGAAGATTATCCTTTACCAGCGCCCTTTTTGTAAAGCAATAGAAATAGTGTACGACATGTTAAGCAGACTGAAGAAATTACGGAGAGAAAATGGAACATCAGTTGTCTCCTTTGCATTTATTGCAATTGCTATAGTATCAGGATTTATAATTTACTTTAGTCCTGATATTGCAAAGTTATTAGGATTAGATGAAAAAAGATTTGAAAACGTAGTGGGAACAGTTTTAACTCCGACATTATTATTTATAGGTTATTTAATTTTTGAAAAATCTGTAGATAAATATCGAAAAGAAATTAAATAGGAACAGAAAATACTAAAAGAAAAACAGAATGAGTTGGGAGACAATTTTAAAAGTTAAGAGAAAATTAGAATTGTTGGTGGAATAGGTTTCCTTTACTAGGGAAATGGAGATATAGAAAAAAGCACGTTTGACCGTGCTAGCGGAAGTAGAAAGACTAAAAATGAAAGGCGATTATTATGAGTAAAAAAAGTAGAACAGAAAAAGCCAAAGTAGCAGAAAATGCAGATTTGGGAGCGTATTTTTTAATTTTAGCAGTTGTAGCCGTTGGGGCACTTGCTTATTTTTCAGAAGATTTTGGGACAAGGTGGGCAAAAGTTATAGAAATAGTCGGAGCGCCGTTTTCTTTAGGTTTAGGTTTTTTCGCTTTTGATAAAGGTTTTGAAATGTTAGGCAAGTATAACGAAAAAAACAAAGGCGACGAATGAAAAGTCAAGAAACTAAAACAGAATTTATTAAACTAAGAGCGTCTGGGAAATCATTTGACTATATAGCTAAAGAACTAAGTATCAGTAAGTTAACTTGTAGCAGTTGGGAAAAAGAACTAAAAGACGCTATAGCAGAATTAAAACAGGAACAGCTTAACGAATTATAGTTCCTTGTCTGCTGAACTCGTCAATATTACGCCCTTTTTAGGGCTCTTTTTTGTGGACTTTTTTAGGAACTTTCAAGAAAAACTAAGGCGAATTAATGCCAAAGTGTTTTTTAAAAAAGTCAGTATTTCCAATGGTTGAGCCTTAAAAATTTGACTTATAGAGTGTTAAATGATAGTATAGTCAAAGATAGTCAAGGTTCAAAGAAGGAGTTTGATTTACTATGAGATTTAAAAATACATCAGATCATATCGAAGCCTATATCAAGGCGATTTTAGACCAGTCTGGTATCGTGGAATTGCAGCGGAGCCAGTTGGCAGATACCTTCCAGGTTGTACCGAGTCAGATCAACTATGTCATCAAGACACGCTTTACGGAAAGTAGAGGTTACTTAGTTGAGAGTAAACGAGGTGGTGGAGGCTACATTCGCATAGGGCGGATTGAATTTTCCAATCATCATGAGATGCTCCGCGATTTGCTTTACTCGATTGGTGAGCGAGTTAGTCAGGAGATCTATGAGGATATTCTCCAGCTTTTGGTGGAGCAGGGCTTGATGACCAAGCAGGAGATGACCTTGCTGACTTCAGTAGCAACGGATCGTGTTCTGGGGGAAGAATCCTCAGCTGTCCGTGCCAATATGCTCCGACAGTTATTACAAGAGGTAGATAGAAAAGAGAAGTAAGATGAACTATTCAAAAGCATTGAATGAATGTATCGAAAGTGCCTACATGGTTGCGAGCCATTTTGGAGCTCGCTACCTAGAGTCTTGGCATTTATTGATTGCCATGTCCAATCACAGTTACAGTGTGGCAGGTGCGACTCTAAATGATTATCCTTATGAAATGGATCGTTTAGAAGAGGTTGCGTTGGAACTGACTGAAACGGACTATAGCCAAGACGAAACCTTTACGGAATTGCCTTTTTCCCATCGTTTGGAGATCCTCTTTGCAGAAGCAGAGTATGTGGCCTCAGTGGTCCACGCAAAGGTGCTAGGGACAGAGCATGTTCTCTATGCAATCTTGCATGATGGCAATGCCTTGGCAACTCGCATCTTGGAGAGAGCAGGCTTTTCTTATGAAGACCAGAAAGATCAGGTCAGAATTGCCGCTCTTCGTCGCAATCTAGAAGAGCGTGCTGGCTGGACTAGAGAAGATCTTAAGGCTTTGCGTCAACGCCATCGCACGGTTTCTGATAAGCAAAATTCTATGGCCAATATGATGGGCATGCCTCAAGCTCAAAGTGGTGGTCTCGAGGACTACACGCATGACCTGACGGAGCAAGCGCGTTCTGGAAAGTTAGAGCCAGTTATCGGTCGAGACAAGGAAATCTCACGTATGATTCAAATCTTGAGCCGTAAAACCAAGAATAATCCTGTCTTGGTTGGAGATGCGGGTGTCGGGAAAACAGCTTTAGCACTTGGACTTGCTCAGCGTATTGCTAGTGGGAATGTACCTGCGGAAATGGCCAAGATGCGTGTGTTAGAGCTTGATTTGATGAATGTTGTTGCGGGGACACGCTTCCGTGGTGACTTTGAAGAGCGCATGAACAATATCATCAAGGACATCGAGGAAGATGGCAAAGTGATTCTCTTTATCGATGAACTTCACACCATCATGGGTTCTGGTAGCGGTATTGACTCGACTCTGGATGCGGCCAATATCTTGAAACCAGCCTTGGCTCGTGGAACTTTGAGAACGGTTGGTGCAACCACTCAGGAAGAATACCAAAAACACATCGAAAAAGACGCGGCTCTTTCTCGTCGTTTTGCCAAAGTGACGATTGAAGAGCCAAGTTTAGCTGACAGTATGACTATTTTGCAAGGTTTGAAGGCTACCTATGAGAAACACCACCGTGTGCAAATCACAGATGAAGCCGTTGAAACAGCTGTCAAGATGGCACATCGTTACTTGACCAGTCGTCACTTGCCAGACTCTGCCATCGACCTATTGGATGAAGCGGCAGCAACAGTGCAAAACAAATCCAAGCATGTGAAAGCAGACGAATCCGGCTTGAGTCCAGCTGACAAGGCCTTGATGGATGGCAAGTGGAAACAAGCGGCCCAGCTAATCGCAAAAGAACAAGAAGTGC
The DNA here is from genome assembly GCF_026782285.1 of Streptococcus oralis. Lineage (GTDB taxonomy): Bacteria > Bacillota > Bacilli > Lactobacillales > Streptococcaceae > Streptococcus > Streptococcus oralis_CG. Next base: position 346,788 of record NZ_JAKUWG010000003.1, on the reverse strand, counting down.
CTGTCTATAAAGACTTAGTGACAGAATCTAATATCTTGACTACCTTGAGTCGCTTGTCAGGTATCCCAGTCCAAAAACTGACACAAACAGATGCTAAGAAATACCTGAACCTGGAAGCGGAGTTGCACAAACGTGTCATCGGCCAAGATCAAGCTGTTTCAAGTATTAGCCGTGCGATTCGCCGCAACCAGTCAGGAATTCGTAGTCATAAGCGTCCGATTGGTTCCTTTATGTTCCTAGGACCAACGGGTGTCGGTAAGACCGAACTGGCTAAGGCTCTGGCAGAAGTCCTCTTTGATGACGAATCAGCCCTTATCCGCTTTGATATGAGTGAGTATATGGAGAAATTTGCTGCCAGCCGTCTCAATGGAGCCCCTCCTGGCTATGTAGGCTACGAAGAAGGTGGGGAGTTGACCGAGAAGGTTCGCAACAAACCATACTCCGTTCTCCTCTTTGATGAGGTAGAGAAGGCCCACCCAGATATTTTTAATGTTCTCTTGCAGGTTCTGGATGACGGTGTTTTGACAGATAGCAAGGGACGCAAGGTGGACTTTTCAAATACCATTATCATCATGACGTCAAACCTTGGTGCGACAGCTCTTCGTGATGATAAGACTGTCGGTTTTGGAGCCAAGGACATTCGTTTTGACCAGGAAAATATGGAAAAACGCATCTTTGAAGAGTTGAAAAAAACTTATCGACCAGAGTTTATTAACCGTATTGATGAAAAGGTGGTCTTCCACAGCTTAGATAGCAAACACATGCAAGAAATTGTCAAGATCATGGTGAAACCATTGATTGCTAGCCTTGCAGAGAAGGGTATCGACTTGAAACTGCAAGCTTCAGCGTTGAAGTTACTAGCAAGCCAAGGTTATGATCCAGAAATGGGAGCTCGTCCACTTCGCAGAACCCTGCAAACAGAAGTGGAGGACAAGTTGGCAGAACTTCTCCTCAAGGGAGAATTAGTGGCAGGCAGCACACTTAAGATTGGTGTCAAAGCAGGTCAATTAAAATTTGATATTACTTAAAAATGGAGAGTCAGGAGCAGTCCTGATTCTTTTTTTCTACTTTTTTATAAAAAATGATAAAAAACTATTGACAAAATAAAAATATAGTATATAATAAAAACATAGAAAATAAAAATATCAAAAATTATAAAAAGGTAAAACATTTATGAAAAAGAAAACAGCAGTGGTGTTTGGAACCTTTGCTCCGCTTCATCAAGGGCATATCGATCTGATCCAGAGAGCAAAGCGCCAGTGTGATCAGGTCTGGATAGTCGTTTCAGGCTATGAGGGAGACCGAGGGGAGCAGGTAGGTTTAAGTCTTCAAAAACGATTTCGCTATATCCGAGAGGCTTTTCGTGATGACGAGTTGACCTCTGTCTGCAAGCTGGATGAGACCAAGCTTCCTCGTTACCCTATGGGCTGGCAGGAGTGGTTGGACCAGATGTTAGCGGAGATTTCCTATGATGAAAACCAGCAAGAACTGACTTTTTTTGTAGGAGAAGCAGACTACCAGCAAGAACTAGCTAAACGTGGATTTGGCACCGTCTTGCAAGAAAGAAAGTTTGGTATCTCAGCGACTATGATTAGAGAAAATCCAAGCAAATATTGGAAATACATCGCTCAACCCTTCCGTCGTCAGTTTACAAAGAAAGTCTTGATTATGGGAAGTGCTAGCAATGGGAAGACCACTCTGGCCAAGGATTTGGCAAGGTATTACGATGCGCCCGTCAGTCTGGAATACGCGCGTGAGTACCAGATCAAAAACAATGTCCGCGACGATGAATTGACTCCAAAGGATTACTATTATCTCCTGTTGGGACAGTATGACCAGACCTCAAAGCTAATCGATAGCAATGCCAATCGAGGCCTAGTGATAGCCGATACCAACTCTTTGGTAACCAAGGGTTACTATGACTATTACATGGAAACAGAGGACCAAGGGGACTTATCAGGAGAAACCTTCGACAATCTCTTTGCCTCTATCTTGGCCAAGGAAAAATGGGACTTGATTCTCTTTGTGCAACCTGTTGGCTCCTATGTCAATGACGGATTTAGAGATATGACCATGGCAGAAGACCACATTCGCTACAGTTTTTCCCAGCATTTGGACCAGATGAGAGATATATATTTAACAAATATTCCACTAGTTTATCTAGCAGAGGATTATCTAGGGAATTATGAAGCAGCAAAAGTGGCTATTGATGCCATTTACCAAGCAGATTAGGAGAAAATTATGAAAACAGTAACTAAAAAAATCACACAATTTATCAAAAACTTTAAAAATGTCCATGCCGAAGCTCGCAAGATTGGTTTTGCAGGAATCATGCGCTTGCTATGGAAAGATCTCTTTGTCGGCCGTAGCCTTTTCCAGTGGTTGTATCTCATTGCCCTGTCAAGTGTTCCCTTGATCTTGGAATTCACGCAAAATACGCAAAGCCATGACTGGTTGAGCTTGTTTGCATCCTGGACTGGGATTGTCTGTGTTATCTTGGTAGCAGAAGGGCGTGCGAGTAATTATCTCTTTGGGGCCATTAACTCGGCTATCTATTTGATTTTGGCCATGAATGCGACTTTTTATGGTGAAGTTTTAACGACTGTTTACTTCTTTGTCATGCAGCCGATTGGTCTCTATGCTTGGTTGTCCAATCGTATCAATGAACAGGAAAAACCAGAAGAATCCCACTTTGAAGCTAAGAAATTATCTGTTCTTGATTGGCTCAAGTACTTGGTCTTGACTGCCATTATCTGGATTGGTATGGGCTTGGCTTATCAAAGTATCAATAGCGCTCGCCCTTTCCGTGATAGTGTTACTGATGCGACCAATGGTGTTGGACAGCTCTTGATGACACGTCTCTACCGTGAGCAATGGATTTTCTGGATTGCAACCAATCTCTTTAGTATTTATCTCTGGTGGGGCGAGAATATCCACATTCAAGGGATGTACTGGGTTTACACACTCAATAGTCTAGTGGGTTGGTACCAATGGACTAAGGCAGTTCGAAAGGAGGCATAAGATGGCAGATACGATGATTCCAGCCGGGATGACGGAAAAAGAATATTATGAAATCCATGCCAGTCAGGAGGAGTTTTTAGACTGGTACTACAAGCAGGAACTCCCTCAATACGAAAAACCAAGTGTGACAGTGGATATGGTAGCCTACTGCTTTGTCGAAGGAAAAATCAAGCTCTTGCTAATCCGTCGCAAGGCTCACCCTTATCAAAACTGTTTGGCCTTAGTTGGAGGCTTTATGGACAAGGGAGAAGATGCTGCACATGCCTGCCAGCGCGAAGTAAGTGAAGAAGTCAATCTCGATCTTCCTTTGGAAAAAATCGAGCAATTGATGACCGTATCGACCCCCGGGCGTGATCCGCGGGGCTGGACGGTGACCATTGCCCACTTAGTGTACCTACCTAGTCGTGCATTAGAACTGGTTCAGGCAGGTGACGATGCCAAGGATGTGGTTTTTGTAGATGTCGATTTCCAGACAGGGAAATGTTTCCTAGAGGGAGTGGAGCTGGACGAGAGAGCCTTCGCCTTTGATCATTATGCCATTATCCAAGAATCCATCAAACGAATCCAAGGCCGTCTCGACTGGAATCCAACCTTCCTCTATCTGCTAGAGGAAGAGTTCACTGTCTACGAGGGAACTGAACTGGTCAATCTCATCAACCCAGGACGCCCAATCGTCAGCAATAACTTTCTCGTAAAATACGGCGAATATGTAGAAGAAGTCGGACTCAAACGGGTACCCAAAAAGAAACCAAGAAAAACCTATCGATTGAAATAAAAAGTGAGGTCTGGAAGAGTTCCCGACCTCTTTATTTATCATCATTTTTATAAATGGCTATCTTTCTTAGAATTACATAAGAGCGGTACAAAAAAATGACTCTAATCTAAAAAATTTTCTATTTTTTCGTTTCGATTACGAATTGAAATAGTGGAGGGAACAATTTTTAAAATAGGTTCTCTAAATAGTTGACAGATTCAAAACCTAATGTTACAATTATATTACAAAAAGATTTCTTGATATTTCAAAAACATTACAAAGGAGTAAAAAATGAAAAAGAAAACCTATATCAAATTGATGGCAGTGACTGTATTGGCTTCTGCCTTGCTACTGGGAGCTTGTGGAAATAAAAATGAAACCACTCAAACCAGCAGCTCTGCAAAGACAAGTCAATCATCAAGTTCCAAAGCAGCTTCTTCTAGCAAAGAAAGTAAGACTCAAAAATCTTCAAGCTCAGCTTCATCTGAAAAAGCTCAGGAATCTTCTGGTCAATCTTCTACAACGGCAGATCAGTCACAAGCGAAACCAGCACCTGAATCAAGACAAGAACAAGCGGCTCCTAGTCAGCAAGCCCCTTCTCAGGCTTCATCAACTCAGCAAGGCTCTCAAGCCCAGTCTAACCAGTCAAGCTATGATCCAACAACTGACCGCAAACTTCAAGACAAGCAAGCAGAACACAACAAACGCTACAAGGGTGTTTTAACCATGGTCGATGGTGATTTCTCAGCAGCTGCAGGCAACTGGAAGGGAGCGAATGGCGAAACTATTATGGTTTCATCAGGGGGCCAATTTACAGTAGAAACTGCAGATGGAAAGAAAGAAAACTACTCTATTAGAGGTTACTCTTACACTCTTGATGATGGTAAGTATAATGCCAAAATCGGTGGAGGAAAAATCATCCAAATTACAACAGGTGCGGATGGTAAAGTTTCAAGCGTTGCCTTGATTCAATAATAGTATCTAGGTTTTCCTAGGATTTAAAAAACCGTAAACTCCAAGCGAGTTACGGTTTTTTGTGTATTATGCTTTGTCTAATTGCAAGAGTTCTTCAATCTCTGCTAGAGTGCTGGCTTGGGAAATGGCTCCACGAAGTTTGGCTGCACCAGATGTTCCCCGAAGATAGTGAGGAGCGAGACCACGGAATTCACGAACGGCTACGTTTTCCCCTTTGAGGTTAATCAAGCGTTTCAAATGTTCGTAGGCGATTTTCATCTTGTCTTCAAACGTCAAATCAGGGAGAATTTCTCCTGTTTCAAAGTAGTGATTGATTTGATTGAAGAGGTAGGGATTTCCCATGGCTGCGCGACCAATCATGACAGCGTCAGCCCCGACTTCTTCGATACGCTGTTTAGCTTCTTGTACCGTACGGATATCACCATTTGCGATAAATGGAATCTTGGTCAAAGCTTGAGCGACCTTGTGAAGGGTCTCGAGGTCAGCCTGGCCTGTGTACATTTGTTCGCGGGTACGGCCGTGCATAGCAAGGGCAGAGACACCAGCAGCCTCAGCGGCGAGAGCATTCTCCACGGCTAGGGAAGGGTCAGACCAGCCTGTGCGCATTTTGACAGTTAGGGGGATATCAAGGACAGATTGGACCTTGTTGATAATAGAGTAGATCTTGTCTGGGTCCTTGAGCCACATAGCGCCAGCTTCGTTCTTCACGATTTTGTTAACTGGGCAGCCCATGTTGATATCGACGATATCGGTCTTGGTGTTTTCTTGGATGAATTCTGCTGCGCGTGCTAGGCTGTCTTCATCGCTACCAAAGAGTTGGATAGAAACGGGATTTTCGCCTTCATCGATGTGAAGCATATGCAAGGTTTTTTCATTGTTGTATTGGATTCCCTTGTCAGAGACCATTTCCATGACAACGAGTCCAGCTCCGAGCTCTTTTGCGATGGTACGAAAGGCTGAGTTGGTCACGCCAGCCATGGGCGCTAAAACAGTACGATTGGGAATCTCAACATTGCCAATCATAAAAGGTGTATTAAGATTTGTCACGAATGAGTTCCTCCAGGTCGTTTTCATCAAAGTTATAAGTTGTTTGGCAGAATTGACAAGTGATTTCTGCCCCGTGGTCTTCCTCTTTCATTTCCTCAAGGTCTGAGCTTGGAAGGCTGGCAAGAGCGTTCATAAAACGGTCTTTGCTGCAGTCGCATTGGAAACGAATTTCTTCTTCAGATAGGCGTTTGTAGGATTCGTCACCGTAGATAGCCTTGAGGAGAGATTCGATATGGTCTTCGCTTTCCAGAAGTGTTGAGATAGCTGGCATTTCTTGGATGCGTTTCTCAAAGCGAGCAATCTCTTCTTCCTTGGCTCCTGGCAAAACTTGGAGAAGAAAACCACCGGCAACTTCGACCTTGTCGTCTTTGTCTAAAAGGACATTGAGGCCGACTGCTGAAGGAGTTTGTTGGCTTTCTGTCAGGTAATAGGCCAAGTCTTCACCGATCTCCCCAGAGATGAGAGGAGTCATGGAGTTGTAAGGATTTCCAGTACCGTAGTCTGTGATAACGAGAAATTGACCGTTTCCAACAAAAGGTCCGACTAGGACTTCACCCGTTGCAGTTTTTTTGATATCTACACCGGGGTTTTGAACGTAGCCTTTGACATTTCCCTTGGTATCTGCGACAGTGATGATGGCACCGAGAGAGCTCGTTCCAAGAACTTTAACTGTTAGCTTGGTATTTCCTTTTTCATTGGCTGCGAGAATTTGGCTAGCGATAAGGGTACGGCCAAGTGCAACAGTTGAACTGGCTTGGGTTTGATGTTTTTCTTGAGCAGTGCGGACGGTTTCAGTGCTATCAAGGACAAAAGCACGAAAGGCTCCGCTTTCTGATATTGTTTTAATAATTTTATCCATAGCTACTATTTTAGCATAAAAATGCTCAAAGGGGGAGCCGTGTGTTTGCTGTTTCTGTGGAATAATGACGAGGAATTCAACCTTAAAATAAAATGAGAAACAGATTATTTCAGCATTTGAAAGATTTATGCTATGCTTGAAGGAGAAAATGAAAGGGGTAACAAATGTATTTAGGCGATTTGATGGAAAAAGCAGAATCTGGTCAATTTTTAGTCCTTTCCTTTCTATTACAAGATTCGCAGACAACAGTCAAGAAAGCCATGGAAGAAACAGGTTTTTCAAAGGCGACCTTAACCAAGTACATTTCTCTGATTAACGAAAATGCCTTGGAAAGAGGTTTAGAGCTGACCATTCACTTGGAAGATGAAAATCTGCGTTTGTCGATTGGTGCTGCCACAAAGGGGAGAGAGATTCGGAGCTTGTTTCTAGACAATGCCATTAAGTACCAAATTTTGGTTTACCTTCTCTATCACCAACAGTTTCTAGCTCATCAGTTGGCTCAAGAATTGATGATTAGCGAGGCCACGCTTGGTCGCCACTTAGCTAGTCTAAATCAGATTTTGTCAGAGTTTGACTTATCCATCCAAAATGGCCGTTGGCGAGGTCCGGAGCATCAGATTCGCTATTTCTATTTCTGCCTTTTTCGCAAAATTTGGTCCAGTCAGGAGTGGGAAGGTCACATGCAGAAAGCTGAGAGAAAACAAGAGATTGCCAGCTTAGAAGAAATCTGTGGTGCCAGCTTGTCTTCGGGGCAAAAGCTGGACTTGGTTCTCTGGGCTCATATCAGTCAACAGCGCCTTCGGGTCAATGCCTGTCAGTTTCAAGTCATAGAAGAAAAAATGCGAGGGTATTTTGACAATATTTTCTACCTTCGTTTGCTGAGAAAGGCTCCGTCCTTTTTTGCTGGGCAACACATCCCTCTAGGAACTGAGGATGGTGAGATGATGGTATTCTTTTCATTTCTCCTTTCCCATCGTATCTTGCCCCTTCATACTATGGAGTATATCCTTGGTTTTGGAGGGCAGTTAGCCGATTTGCTGACGCAATTGATTCAAGAAATGAAGAAGGAGGAGCTACTGGGGGACTACACAGAGGACCATGTCACCTATGAACTTAGTCAGCTTTGTGGTCAAGTTTATCTCTACAAGGGCTATATCTTGCAAGATCAGTACAGATACCAGACGGAGAATCGCCATCCCTATTTGCTGATGGAACATGATTTTAAAGGGACTGCAGAGAGAGTTTTTCATATCTTGCCAGCCTTTCATCAGGGGACCGACCTGTATAAGAAAATTCTTTGGGAATGGCTCCAGTTGATCGAATATATGGCTGAAAATGGTGGCCAGCATATGCGGATTGGTCTGGATTTGACATCTGGTTTTCTTGTCTTTTCTAGGATGGCTGCCCTTTTGAAACGGTATTTGGAATACAATCGTTTTATTGCCATTGAAGCCTATGACTCCAGTCGACATTATGATTTGTTGGTTACCAACAACCCGATTCATAAGAAAGAACAGACTCCGGTTTATTATTTAAAAAATGATTTGGATATGGAGGATTTGGCGAAGATTCGTCAGATGCTCTTTGCCTAAAAGGCCTGAATTTTCAGGTCTTTTTTGTGAAATTCGCACAATCTCCTCACATTTTTTTAAAATTTTAAAAAAATTGATGAACAAGAAAGCGCTTTATTTTGTATACTAGTTACTGTAAAGAGGAACCCCCTCAAGATTTTATCAGGAGGACAGCACATGTCACAAGAAAAATACATCATGGCCATTGACCAAGGAACGACCAGTTCTCGTGCCATCATTTTTAACAAAAAAGGAGAAAAGGTCAGCTCTAGTCAAAAAGAATTCACTCAGATTTTCCCTCAAGCAGGTTGGGTTGAGCACAATGCCAATGAAATTTGGAACTCTGTTCAGTCAGTTATCGCGGGTGCTTTCATCGAAAGTGGTGTGAAACCAAGTCAAATCGAAGCAATCGGGATTACCAACCAGCGTGAAACAACTGTCGTCTGGGATAAGAAAACAGGTCTCCCTATCTACAATGCTATCGTTTGGCAATCACGCCAGACAGCTCCTCTGGCTGAACAACTAAAAAGCCAAGGTTATGTGGAAAAATTCCATGAAAAGACTGGTTTGATCATCGATGCTTACTTCTCTGCGACTAAGGTTCGTTGGATTTTGGACCATGTAGAAGGAGCTCAAGAGCGAGCTGAAAAAGGAGAATTGCTCTTTGGTACCATTGATACTTGGTTGGTTTGGAAATTGACTGACGGTGCGGCTCACGTGACGGACTACTCAAATGCGGCTCGTACCATGCTTTATAACATTAAAGAACTTAAATGGGATGATGAGATTTTAGAAATCCTTAATATTCCGAAGGCTATGCTTCCAGAAGTTCGTTCTAACTCTGAAATCTACGGTAAGACAGCTCCATTCCATTTCTACGGTGGAGAAGTGCCAATCTCAGGTATGGCTGGTGACCAACAGGCAGCCCTCTTTGGACAGTTGGCCTTTGAACCTGGTATGGTTAAGAATACTTATGGAACAGGTTCTTTCATCATCATGAATACTGGTGAAGAGATGCAGTTGTCTGAAAACAACCTTTTGACAACGATTGGTTACGGAATCAACGGCAAGGTGTACTATGCCTTGGAAGGTTCTATCTTCATCGCAGGAAGTGCCATTCAGTGGCTTCGTGATGGACTTCGCATGGTTGAAAATTCACCAGAGTCTGAAAAATATGCTCTCAATTCTCACAACAATGACGAAGTCTATGTCGTACCTGCCTTTACAGGTCTAGGGGCTCCATACTGGAACCAAAACGCTCGAGGCTCTGTCTTTGGCTTGACTCGTGGGACAAGCAAAGAAGACTTTATCAAGGCAACTTTGCAATCTATCGCTTATCAAGTACGTGACATCATTGACACCATGCAAGTGGATGCTCAGACAGCTATCCAGGTCTTGAAGGTGGATGGTGGTGCAGCCATGAACAACTTCCTCATGCAGTTTCAGGCTGACATTTTGGGAATCGATATTGCCCGCGCTAAAAACTTAGAAACAACTGCCTTAGGTGCGGCTTTCCTAGCTGGTTTGGCAGTGGGTTACTGGAAGGATTTGGACGAGTTGAAACTCTTGAACGAGACAGGAGAACTCTTTGAGCCATCCATGAACGAATCGCGCAAGGAACAACTCTACAAGGGCTGGAAGAAGGCTGTGAAAGCAACGCAAGTCTTTGCGGAAATCGACGACTAATACTGGAAGAATAAAGCGACTTAATTAGAAAGTGTGTAAATATGGAATTTTCAAAGAAAACACGTGAATTGTCAATTAAAAAAATGCAGGAACGCACCTTGGATCTCTTGATTATTGGTGGGGGGATTACAGGAGCTGGTGTAGCTTTGCAGGCAGCAGCTAGTGGTCTTGACACGGGATTGATTGAAATGCAGGACTTCGCAGAAGGAACATCTAGCCGTTCTACCAAACTGGTCCATGGTGGCCTTCGTTACCTTAAGCAATTCGACGTAGAGGTGGTCTCAGATACAGTTTCTGAACGTGCAGTGGTTCAACAAATCGCTCCACATATTCCAAAACCAGATCCAATGCTCTTGCCAGTTTACGATGAAGATGGAGCGACCTTTAGCCTCTTCCGTCTCAAAGTAGCCATGGACTTGTACGACCTATTGGCAGGTGTTAGCAACACGCCAGCTGCTAACAAGGTCTTGAGTAAGGAAGAAGTCTTGGAACGCCAGCCAAACTTGAAGAAAGAAGGCTTGGTAGGAGGTGGGGTTTACCTTGACTTCCGTAACAATGATGCGCGTCTCGTGATTGAAAATATCAAACGTGCAAACCAAGACGGTGCCCTCATTGCCAACCACGTGAAGGCAGAAGGATTCCTCTTTGACGAAAGTGGCAAGATTACAGGTGTCGTAGCTCGTGATTTGTTGACAGACCAAGTCTTTGAAATCAAGGCGCGTCTGGTAATCAACACAACAGGTCCTTGGAGCGACAAGGTACGCAATTTGTCCAATAAGGGAACCCAATTCTCACAAATGCGACCAACTAAGGGAGTTCACCTAGTAGTGGACTCAAGCAAGATCAAGGTTTCACAGCCAGTTTACTTTGACACAGGTTTGGGTGACGGCCGTATGGTCTTTGTTCTCCCACGTGAAAACAAGACTTACTTTGGTACAACGGATACAGACTACACAGGCGATTTGGAACATCCAAAGGTGACGCAGGAAGATGTAGATTACCTACTTGGCATTGTCAACAACCGCTTCCCAGAAGCTAACATTACTATCGATGATATCGAAAGCAGCTGGGCAGGTCTTCGTCCATTGATTGCAGGCAATAGCGCTTCTGACTACAATGGTGGAAACAACGGAACCATCAGCGATGAAAGCTTCAATAACTTGATTGCGACTGTCGAAGCTTATCTCTCGAAAGAAAAGACGCGTGAAGATGTTGAATCTGCTGTCAGCAAGCTTGAAAGCAGCACATCTGAGAAACATTTGGACCCATCTGCAGTTTCTCGGGGTTCTAGCTTGGATCGTGATGACAATGGTCTTTTGACCCTTGCTGGTGGTAAAATTACAGACTACCGTAAGATGGCTGAAGGAGCTATGGAGCGCGTGGTCGATATTCTCAAAGCCGAATTTGACCGTAGCTTTAAACTGATCAACTCTAAGACTTACCCTGTTTCAGGTGGAGAATTGAACCCAGCAAATGTGGACTCAGAAATTGAAGCTTTTGCTCAACTTGGAGTTTCACGTGGCTTGGATAGCAAGGAAGCCCACTATCTCGCAAATCTTTATGGTTCAAATGCACCGAAGGTCTTTGCCCTTGCTCACAGCTTGGAACAAGCTCCGGGACTCAGCTTGGCAGATACCTTGTCCCTTCACTATGCAATGCGCAATGAGTTGGCTCTTAGCCCAGTTGACTTCCTCCTTCGTCGTACTAACCACATGCTCTTTATGCGTGATAGTTTAGATAGCATCGTTGAGCCAGTTCTGGATGAAATGGGACGATTTTATGATTGGACCGAAGAAGAAAAAGTAGCCTACCGTGCGGATGTTGAAGCAGCCCTTGCTAACAACGATCTAGCGGCATTGAAAAATTAAGAAAAACTAGAAGAGAGGGAGACAAGCCTTCCTTGCCTTCTCTCTCCTTCTTTTAAATGGAGACAAAGATATGATGAAAGAATTATTTGGAGAATTTTTGGGGACCTTAATCCTCATCCTCCTAGGAAATGGTGTTGTTGCAGGTGTGGTTCTTCCCAAAACCAAGAGCAACAATTCAGGATGGATTGTGATTACTATGGGATGGGGAATTGCTGTAGCCGTTGCGGCCTTTGTATCTGGCACGCTTAGCCCAGCCCACCTAAATCCAGCTGTGACGTTTGCGATGGCCTTAAAAGGGACGCTCTCTTGGGGTTCTGTTTTCCCTTATATCCTAGCCCAATTCGCAGGAGCGATGGTGGCTCAGATTTTGGTTTGGTTGCAATTCAAACCACACTATGAAGCGGAAGAAAATGCAGGTAATATCCTAGCGACTTTTAGTACTGGACCAGCAATCAAGAACACAGTATCGAATTTGGTTAGCGAAATCCTTGGAACCTTTGTTTTGCTCTTGACAATCTTTGCCTTGGGACTCTATGACCTTCAAGCCGGTTTAGGGACCTTTGCAGTGGGAACGTTGATTGTCGGTATCGGGCTTTCACTAGGCGGGACAACGGGTTATGCCTTGAACCCAGCTCGTGATCTTGGCCCTCGTATCATGCACAGCATCTTGCCAATTCCAAACAAGGGAGATGGGGACTGGTCTTATGCTTGGATTCCTGTTGTGGGGCCTATCCTCGGAGCGTCCCTAGCAGTTCTCGTATTTTCACTTTTCTAAGGTAAAAAAGTTATTGGAAACAGAGTTTGAGATGGAAATCTCAGGCTCTTTTTTGTCTTTATTTATAACAAAAAGATTGATATCTTAACTTATCTTAAAATAAGCTAAAACCAATTTTTAAGTTATGGTAAACAGTTGAAAAAAAGGTTGATAAAATGGTAAAATGTTAGGAAGATAAGACAGTAAATGCATAGTTGCATAGCTTTTTTGAAAAATCATAGAAAATTGAACACACTAACTATGGGAAAACACAGAAAATTGTATATGTTTTTGGGACAGACCGTCCTATATTTTGTAATCTTACTTGGTTTGCTTTATTTTTTTAGTTACCTTGGTCAGAGCCAAGGAACCTTTATTTATAATGAGTTCTAGTTTGAAGGAGAAGAGGAACTGTGTCTAATAAACCGATAAAAGATATGATTGAAACGATTGAGCACTTTGCTCAAACACAGCCAACATATCCTGTCTACAATGTTTTAGGTCAAGAGCATACTTATGGCAATCTGAAGGCTGATTCAGATAGTTTAGCTGCAGCTATCGATCGACTTGACTTGCCTGAGAAATCTCCAGTCGTCGTTTTTGGTGGTCAGGAATATGAGATGTTGGCTACCTTTGTAGCGCTGACTAAGTCGGGTCATGCCTACATTCCAATTGATAGCCATTCGGCCTTGGAACGAGTTTCTGCTATCGTAGAAGTTGCAGAGCCAAGCTTGATTATTGCTATCTCAGATTTTCCATTGGAGCAAGTCTCTACGCCAATGATGACTTTAGCTCAGGTTCAAGAAGCCTTTGCTCAAGGGGATAGCTATGAGATGACGCATTCAGTCAAGGGAGATGATAATTACTACATCATCTTTACTTCTGGTACGACCGGTAAGCCAAAGGGAGTGCAGATTTCCCATGACAATCTCCTCAGTTTTACCAACTGGATGATTACAGATAAGGAGTTTGCGACACCAAGTCGTCCACAAATGCTGGCTCAGCCCCCTTATTCTTTTGACCTATCTGTTATGTACTGGGCGCCAACCTTGGCACTAGGTGGTACGCTTTTCGCTCTTCCTTCAGCCATTACTCAGGACTTCAAAAAACTCTTTGCGACGATTTTTTCATTGCCAATCGCTATCTGGACATCAACGCCTTCCTTTGCAGATATGGCCATGTTGTCAGAAGACTTCAATAGCGAGAAAATGCCAGGAATCACGCATTTCTACTTTGATGGTGAAGAATTGACGGTCAGAACAGCTCAAAAACTGCGCGAACGTTTCCCAAATGCCCGTATTATCAATGCCTACGGTCCAACGGAAGCGACAGTAGCCCTATCAGCTGTTGCCGTAACAGACGAGATGTTGACGACTCTCAAACGCCTACCAATCGGCTATACCAAGGCTGATTCTCCAACCTTTATCATTGATGAGGAAGGCAATAAGCTGCCAAATGGTGAACAGGGAGAAATCATTGTTTCTGGGCCAGCTGTTTCAAAAGGCTATATGAATAATCCTGAAAAAACGGCAGAAGCTTTCTTTGAGTTCGAAGGTCTTCCGGCCTACCATACAGGGGATGTAGGAACTATGACAGATGAGGGCTTGCTTCTCTACGGTGGACGTATGGATTTCCAGATTAAGTTCAATGGTTATCGCATTGAGCTTGAAGATGTCTCTCAAAACCTCAACAAATCTCGCTATATCGAGTCGGCCGTTGCTGTCCCACGTTATAACAAGGACCACAAGGTACAAAATCTACTGGCCTATGTCATCCTAAAGGACGGTGTCCGCGAGCAGTTTGAGCGTGATATCGATATTACCAAGGCTATCAAGGAAGACCTAGCAGATATCATGATGTCTTATATGATGCCATCCAAGTTTCTCTATCGAGACAGTTTGCCACTAACGCCTAATGGTAAAATTGATATCAAGGGCTTGATCAACGAGGTAAACAGTAGATGATGGAGCTTTACAAACAGCTACCTCATTTGGAACCTTATGGCAATCTTTATTATTTTTTGTATGTGATTGCTGCGACCCTACCGATATTTATCGGGCTCTTTTTCAAGAAACGTTTTGCCTGGTATGAGGTGCTGATTAGTCTCTTTTTTATCGTCACCATGTTGGTCGGTGGAAAGACGAATCAAATAAGCGCTCTTATCCTTTATGTTATCTGGCAAGTACTGCTTGTATTTTTCTACAAAAGGTACAGGAAAAAGCGGGATAGTAAATGGATATTTTATCTAGTTAGCTTTTTATCCCTATTGCCTATCGTCTTTGTGAAAGTATCTCCTGCTATTCATGGCCCTCAATCTTTGTTTGGCTTTTTAGGGATTTCTTACTTAACCTTTCGTGCAGTAGGGGTCATCGTTGAGTTGAGAGATGGTGTCATCAAGGATTTAACAATCTGGCAATTCTTGCGTTTTCTTCTCTTTATGCCGACTTTCTCAAGTGGTCCCATTGATCGTTTTAAACGCTTCAATGAAAATTATGCGACCATTCCTGAGTGGGATGAGCTGATGGACATGCTAGAAGAGGCTGTCAAATATATCATGCTTGGCTTCCTCTACAAATTTATCTTGGCTCACATTTTAGGAGAGACATTATTGCCTCCGCTGAAAAATTTGGCCTTGCAGACAGGTGGTTTCTTTAACCTCTATGCTTTAGCGGTCATGTACACCTTTGGTCTAGAATTGTTCTTTGACTTTGCGGGCTACTCTATGTTTGCCTTAGCCATTTCAAACTTGATGGGTATTCATAGTCCTATCAACTTTAACAAGCCCTTTTTATCAAGGGATTTAAAGGAGTTTTGGAATCGCTGGCACATGAGTCTGTCTTTCTGGTTCCGTGACTTTGTCTTTATGCGGATGGTCATGGTGATGACTAGAAAGAAGGTCTTTAAAAATCGCAATGTGACCTCAAGTGTAGCCTATATTCTCAATATGCTGATTATGGGATTTTGGCATGGTGTGACCTGGTACTATATCGCCTACGGACTTTTCCATGGGATTGGACTGGTCATCAATGACGCTTGGGTTCGTAAGAAAAAAGCGCTCAATAAAGAACGGAAAAAAGCTGGAAAGGGTTCCTTACCTGAGAATCGCTGGATTCAGTTGCTTGGCATGGTTGTCACCTTCCATGTCGTGATGGTTTCATTCTTAATCTTTTCTGGATTTTTGAATGATTTGTGGTTTAAAAAATAGAAAGATATAAAAAATGGATATCAAATCAGAAGTTATTGAAATTATTGATGAGTTGTTTATGGAAGATGTTTCTGACATGATGGATGAAGATCTTTTTGATGCCGGTGTCTTGGATAGCATGGGAACGGTTGAGTTGATTGTTGAGATTGAAAATCGTTTCGACATTCGTGTTCCAGTGACGGAGTTCGGTCGTGATGACTGGAATACAGCTAATAAAATTGTAGAAGGTATTGCGGAGTTAAAGAATGCTTAAACGCTTGTGGCTGATCTTCGGGCCTATCTTCATCGCTGGATTTTTGGTTCTTCTACTCATCTTTTTTTATCCAAGTACAACAAGCCATAATCTGACGGAGGAGAAGTATTCTGCAGCTTCCATCAGTAGGGAAAGTTTTAAAGAGAGAAGTCAAAAAGTGAGGGCGCTAACGGATCCCAATATGCGTTTTGTCCCTTTTCTAGGGTCAAGTGAATGGATTCGATTTGATAGTGTCCATCCAGCTGTTTTAGCAGAAAAATACAATCGTCCCTATCGCCCGTACTTTATGGGTCAGGCAGGAGCGGCCTCGCTTAACCAATATTTCGGTTTGCAGCAGATTCTGCCAGAAATCGAGGAAAAGCAGGTGGTGTTTGTCATCTCTCCTCAGTGGTTTACAGAGGAGGACTATGAGCCAGCAGCGTTTCAGAGATTCTTTAATAGCGACCAGTTGACAGCTTTTTTGGAAAATCAATCTGGGGACATCTCGGCTAAGCATGCTGCAACGCGTTTGTTGAAGCAGAACCCGAGTGTGGCATTGAAAGGCATCCTTCAAAAGCTTTCAAAAGGAGAGGACTTGTCAGATGCTGATCGACTTATCATCAACGTCTTTGCACGATTCAATGAAAAGCAGTCCTCTCTTTTTGGTCAATTTTCCATTCGGGGGAAACTCAAGTACAAAGAACATGTAGAAAACTATTTAAAAGATCTTCCTGATCAGTTTTCTTATGACGCTTTAGAAGAAATTGCCCGTAAGGATGCAGAGGCAAATACGACCAATAACGATATGGGGATGGAGAATCATTTCTACACGTATGAGGTCAAAAAAGACTTAAAAAAATGGGAAGGGTATCAAAAAAATTATAACTTCCTAAAGTCGTCTGAATACAATGATTTGCAGCTGGTTCTCAATCAATTTGCAAAATCAAAAGTCAATGTGCTCTTTGTTATCCAGCCCGTCAACAAGAAATGGATGGAATACACAGAGCTCAGTGAAGAAATGTATCAACACGCAGTGGAGAAAATTCGTTACCAGTTAGAAAGTCAAGGCTTTACCAACATTGCTGACTTTTCTAAAAAAGGAGGAGAACCTTACTTTATAAAGGATACCATCCACTTAGGTTGGTTGGGCTGGTTGGCTTTTGATAAGGTTGTGAATCCCTTCTTGACGGATCCAAAACCAGCTCCAGACTACAAGATGAATGACCGTTTCTTTAGTAAGGACTGGGCGACCTATGATGGAAATATCAAAGATTTTCAATAAATTGATTAAAAAAACTTGAACTGTTTGGTTCAGGTTTTTTTGGTTAAATGACGAATATTTTAGATGAAAAAAAGTCAAAAGTTTCATTTTTTTCAGAAATATCGTATAATATAAAGGAAAAAAGAAAAGAAAAGGATTTCAAAATGAATAAACGTTCTTTGTTACCTGTCTTGTCGACAGCTCTATTAGCCCCAGCCTTTTTAGCTGGACAAGTCTATGCTGAAGAAGCAACAACTCCTGCAGAAAGTTCAACTGTTGTAGCGACTCCAGCTTCGTCATCGACTCCAGCTCCTGTGTCGAACCCTGCAGCGCCAGCAACTTCAACAAATGAGGTAGCGACTCCAGCAACCGTTGCACCTGCAGAAGCTCCGGCAGCTCCTGTTGAATCTACTAAAAACGAAGAAAAGGACACCGTTATCTTACACACCAATGATGTTCATGGTCGTATTGTAGAGGAAAAGGGAGTAATTGGAGATGCCAAGTTAGCGACTGTCATTGAGCAGGAGCGTGCAAAATCAAATCAAAATACTCTGGTTGTTGATGCGGGAGATGCTTTCCAAGGTTTACCGATTTCCAACTCTACGAAGGGTGAAGCGCGTGCTGAAATTCTCAATCAGATGCAGTATGATGCCATGGCAGTAGGAAACCATGAGTTTGACTTTGGTTTGGACGAAGCGAAGAAATACAAGGAAATCTTGAAATTCCCATTACTTAGTTCAAATACCTACGTCAATGGTGCTCGTCTCTTTGAAGCTTCTACAATCGTTGATAAAGATAAGACTGTGGAAGGTGATGAGTTTGTTGTAATCGGCGTGACAACACCTGAAACAGCAACCAAAACTCACCCTAAAAATGTCAAAGGGGTAACTTTTACAGATCCAATCTCTGAAGTCAATAAGGTCATCGAAGAAGTTCAAGCCAAGGCTCGTGCAGAAGGTAAGGACTACAAACACTATGTTGTGCTGGCTCACTTGGGTGTGGATACCACAACCCCAGTAGAATGGCGTGGTTCAACTTTGGCAGAAGCTCTCTCTAAAAATCCTCGTCTCAAAGGCAAACGTGTGACAGTTATTGATGGGCATTCTCATACAGTAGCTTCCACAACTTATGGCGACAATGTTACCTATAACCAAACAGGAAGTTACCTTCATAATGTTGGGAAGGTTATCTACAAATCACGTCAGCTTTTGGGCAATCCAACTCAGATTCCGGCTGCTGATGCTAAAAAATTACCAGCCAATCCAACAGTTGAAAAACTAGTCAAAGACATTAAACAAAAATACGATGCTGAAAATGCTGTTGAAGTCGTTTCAAACAGCCCTGTAGAACTAAACGGTGATCGTGAAAATGTTCGGGTTCGTGAAACCAACCTTGGAAACGTCGTAGCGGACTCCCTCTATCAGTATGGTCAGACAGGATTTAGCCATCCGACAGACATCGCTGTGACAAATGGTGGTGGCTTGCGTGAAACCATTGCAAAAGGCAAACCAATCACTAAAGGAAATGTCATTGCCGTTCTTCCATTTGGAAATACCATCTCACAAATCCAAGTGACTGGGCAACAAGTATTGGATATGTTTGAAAAATCACTCGGATCTATCTTGCAGGTCGATAAGGATGGCAAGAAGGTCTTGGATGAGAACGGACAACCATTGCTAGAACCAAGTGGTGGCTTCTTGCAAGTTTCAGGTGTGAAGGTCTACTATGATACCAACCTACCATCAGGTAAACGTGTCTTGGCCATCCAGGTCAAAAACCGCACGACTGGTCGTTATGATCTTCTGGACCTCGCAAAAACTTACTACCTTGCAACCAATGATTTCCTAGCTGCGGGTGGTGATGGCTACACGATGTTAGGTGGTGCGCGAGAAGAAGGTCCTTCTATGGATGCTGCCTTTGAAGAGTATCTGAAAACCGCTGATTTGACCCAGTATGAAAAGATCAATCCGAACTCACGGACGATTTCTGTGGATTCTACAACTTTTAGTCTGCCGGTAGAAACGCCTCAAACGAATGCGGCTGCTAATGATGCGACTACAAATGTGCCACTGACTTATGAGGTGGCAGGTCAATTTAGCAAGAAGGCAGTTGTCTCAGAAAAAGCCCTCCCAAATACAGGAAGCGAACAGTCCATCTTCTTGCTCTTGATGGGAATGGTAGCTGGTTTGGCAGGTATCTTATCGAGTCGAAAACCAAAGCAAAAATAGGTTAAATTTTACATCTAGAAGAGTCTAGGGAAACGTTTTTACGCCTTTTTCCCTTGACTCTTTTTTGGTTTATGATATAATTAACCAGTAAAGAATCGGTAACTATCTATGTTTTTTACGAAAAAGATAGCTAGGGAAGGAGTAACACATGAGACAGCTTGCACAGGAAATCGATAACTTTTTAAACGAGGTAATCTTGAGATCTGAGAACCAGCATGAAATTCTAATCGGGCATTGCACGAGTGACGTTGCCTTGACCAATACTCAGGAACACATCCTCATGCTCTTGTCAGAAGAATCCCTAACCAACTCGGAGTTGGCCCGTCGCCTTAATGTCAGTCAGGCGGCAGTGACCAAGGCTATCAAATCTTTGGTCAAAGAGGGCATGTTAGAGACATCCAGAGATCCAAAGGATGCGCGCGTGATTTTTTATCAGTTGACTGATTTGGCTCGACCGGTGGCAGAGGAACACCACCATCATCATGAACACACGCTCTTAGCCTATGAACAAGTGGCAAGTCAGTTTACTCCAAATGAACAAGAGGTTATCCAGCGGTTTTTAACTGCTTTAGTAGGAGAAATCAAATAATGCGGTATATTACAGTAGAGGACTTATCTTTCTATTATGACAAAGAACCTGTCCTCGAGCATATCAACTACAGTGTTGATAGTGGGGAGTTTGTTACCCTGACTGGTGAAAATGGGGCTGCCAAGACAACGCTCATCAAGGCGAGTCTAGGCATCTTGCAGCCAAGATTTGGCAAGGTAACCATCTCAAAGACAAATACTCATGGGAAAAAGCTTAGGATAGCTTATCTTCCCCAGCAGATAGCCAGTTTTAATGCTGGTTTTCCAAGTACAGTTTATGAATTTGTCAAGTCGGGTCGCTATCCTCGAAAGGGCTGGTTTCGTCGCTTGAATGCTCATGATGAGGAACATATCAAGGCCAGTCTAGACTCGGTTGGTATGTGGGAACACCGTGACAAACGAATTGGTTCCCTCTCGGGAGGACAAAAGCAACGAGCAGTTATTGCTCGGATGTTTGCTTCTGACCCAGATATTTTTGTCTTGGATGAGCCGACGACAGGGATGGATGCTGGAAGCAAAAATGAATTTTACGAACTCATGCACCATAGTGCCCACCATCATGGCAAGGCTGTTTTGATGATTACCCATGATCCTGAGGAGGTCAAGGACTATGCGGATCGCAATATCCATCTAGTTCGCAATCAAGACTCGCCGTGGCGTTGTTTTAACATTCACGAAAGCGACCAGGAGGTGGACCATGCTTAGTTTGTTATCCTATGACTTTATGCAGCGAGCCTTCTTGGCGGTCATTGCCATGAGTCTCTTTTCTCCAGTTCTTGGGACCTTCCTTATCTTACGTCGTCAGAGTCTCATGAGTGATACCCTCAGTCACGTTTCTCTATCAGGG
This sequence comes from Streptococcus oralis, assembly GCF_026782285.1. Classification (GTDB taxonomy): domain Bacteria; phylum Bacillota; class Bacilli; order Lactobacillales; family Streptococcaceae; genus Streptococcus; species Streptococcus oralis_CG. The sequence continues at coordinate 325,892 of NZ_JAKUWG010000003.1, read as the reverse complement.
GTAGCCTTTGGTCTGGTTTTGGGAATTTCTCCAACCATTTCGACCATTGTCATTGTCTTGATAGCTGCGGTCTTTCTGGAGTATCTCCGTACAGTCTATAAGAACTTTATGGAAATCGGGACTGCCATCCTCATGTCAACAGGTCTGGCTGTTTCTCTGATTGTCATGAGTAAGGGGAAAAGTTCGAGTTCCATGAGTTTGGACCAATATCTCTTTGGGTCTATTGTGACCATTAGCCAGGAGCAGGTCATTGCCCTCTTTGTCATTGCTGCAGTCGTTTTGCTCTTGACTTTCTTGTTCTTGCGACCAATGTATATCCTGACTTTTGATGAGGACACGGCCTTTGTGGATGGCTTGCCAGTTCGTACTATGTCTATCCTCTTTAACATGGTGACAGGGGTGGCGATTGCCCTTATGATTCCTGCGGCAGGGGCACTTTTGGTATCGACGATTATGGTCTTGCCAGCTAGTATTGCCCTTCGTTTGGGGAAAAACTTTAAATCCGTTATGTTGCTAGCCAGTGCTATAGGCTTTTTGGGAATGGTGGCAGGTCTTTATATTTCCTACTATGCGGAAACCCCTGCCAGCGCTAGTATTACCATTATCTTTGTAGCTGTCTTTTTGTTAGTCAGTCTACTGAAACGTTTTATCAAATAGGAGAATGAAATGAAAAAAATTAGCTTACTACTAGCTAGTCTATGTGCCCTGTTTTTAGTGGCTTGTTCCAATCAAAAGCAAGCAGATGGGAAGCTAAATATCGTGACAACCTTTTACCCTGTCTACGAATTTACCAAGCAAGTCGCAGGAGATACTGCTAATGTAGAACTTCTAATCGGTGCTGGTACAGAACCTCACGAATACGAACCGTCTGCCAAGGCAGTTGCTAAAATCCAAGATGCAGATACCTTTGTTTATGAAAATGAAAATATGGAAACATGGGTTCCTAAATTGCTAGAATCCTTAGATAAGAAAAAGGTGAAAACCATCAAGGCGACAGGTGATATGCTCCTCTTGCCAGGTGGTGAGGAAGAAGAGGAAGGCCATGATCACGGGGGTGAAGGTCACCATCACGACTACGATCCTCACGTTTGGTTATCACCAGCACGCGCCATCAAACTGGTAGAGCATATCCGTGACAGCTTGTCAGCAGATTATCCTGATAAAAAAGAGACTTTTGAGAAGAATGCGGCTGCCTATATCGAAAAATTACGATCCTTGGACAAGGCCTACACAGATGGCTTGTCTCAAGCCAAACAAAAGAGTTTTGTAACCCAGCACGCTGCCTTTAACTACCTTGCCTTGGACTACGGTCTCAAGCAAGTATCCATCTCAGGTCTCTCACCAGATGCAGAGCCATCAGCAGCACGTTTGGCAGAATTGACAGAGTATATCAAGAAAAACAAGATTTCCTATATCTACTTTGAAGAAAATGCTTCACAAGCCCTAGCCAATACACTCTCAAAAGAAACGGGTGTCAAACTAGATGTGCTCAATCCGCTAGAAAGTCTGACAGAAGAAGCAACCAAGGCCGGTGAGGACTATATCTCTGTCATGGAGAAAAACCTCAAAGCTTTGAAGCAGACAACGGATCAAGAAGGACCAGAAATCGAACCAGAGAAGGAAGAAAACACCAAGACAGTTCACAATGGTTACTTTGAGAATGCAGATGTCAAAGACCGCACCTTGAGTGACTATGCTGGTAACTGGCAATCAGTTTATCCTTTCCTTGAGGATGGGACTTTCGATCAAGTTTTTGATTACAAGGCTAAGTTGACTGGCAAGATGACCAAGGATGAGTACAAGGCCTACTATAGAAAAGGTTATCAGACAGATGTGACCAAAATCAACATCACGGATAACACTATGGAATTTGTTCAAGGTGGACAAAGCAAGAAATTCACCTACAAGTACGTTGGAAAGAAAATCTTGACTTATAAGAAAGGCAATCGTGGCGTGCGCTTCCTTTTTGAAGCGACAGATGCGGACGCTGGACAGTTCAAGTATGTTCAGTTTAGTGACCATAATATCGCCCCAGTTAAGGCAGAACATTTCCATATCTTCTTTGGAGGCACCAGCCAAGAAGCCCTCTTTGAGGAGATGGATAACTGGCCAACCTACTATCCAGATAAGCTATCTGGTCAAGAAATCGCCCAAGAAATGTTGGCGCATTGATGCAAGAGAAAAATCCCGCAAATCTGCGGGATTTTTTGGGGAGAAACGATTATCCGATTAGGTTGCGAGACGGTAAACCGCCTCTGCGTAGATGTCCATAGCGCGATAAAGATCGTCTAGGACAGCTGCTTCATTTGCCTGATGTTCAGTTTGTTGTGCTCCTAGGAAAAGAGCGCCAAAGGCTACACAGTTTGGCATGGTGCGGGCAAAGGTAGCACCACCTGATGAGAGAGGAGGAGTTTTATCTCCGGTTTTTTCTTGGTAGACTTGCATAAGGGTAGTAACAAGTTGGCTATCTCTTGCGACATAGAGGGGTGCTAGATAGTCAAATTCTTGGTAGTCAAGTTGGTAGTCTTTGGCGCACTGAGTGAGCTGTGCCACCAGTTTCTCTTTATCTGCTAGCACAGGTATGCGTATATCGATCCGAATTTCGGAGCGATCGGGATTGATGGCCAACCCTGCAACATTAAAGGAAAGGGAACCAGACGGTTCATCAGCAACTTCTCCAAAGATTCCAAGCCCCCTACCATCTTGCCCTGCTTTGTCGGCTAGAAAATGGAGGGCAGGGTGGGGTTGGAGAGGTGCGAGTACACTAGCAAGCCGAATGACTGCATTGACACCTTGACTAGCATCTTTGGCGTGTTTAGGTACCCCGAGTACGGTCACGGTTTGGTCTGTGGTCTGGTGATCAAAATTTGCTTCCTTCAAACCTCTACAAACCGCTTCATAAAGAGGACCTTGATAATTTGCCTTATCTGGTACGACATTAAAGGCACCTCCGACATCGAGCTTGAGAAGATCAGAGCCGGGGCCATGAAGCTTGACTTGAAGGAGCCCCTTTTCAGCGTATGTCAAAGGAAATGACGAATCCGGTGCAAATCCCATGCTGGCTTGTTCTTCGAGGGCGTTGTAGCGTGCCATACATCTCCAAAGAGTTTCTTCATCCGTACCAAAGATAAAACGCACGCGCTTCTTAAATTGGATGCCTTGGTCAAGCAAGCTTTTCACTGCGTAGAGAGCTGCCAGTGAAGGACCTTTGTCGTCTTGTGCCCCTCGTCCATAGAGTTTGCCTTCTCTGATAGTTGCTTCAAATGGAGGAGATTGCCAATCTGACAAATCTCCTGCAGGCACAACATCCAAGTGACAGAGGATGGCAAGAAGTTCTCCCTCACCAACCTCTGCATAACCATAATAGCCCTTGGGATCAATATAAGTTTTAAAGCCAAGTTCACGGCAGATTTCCAGCGTCTTTTCTAGAACGTCTTGAATAGCTTGTCCAAAAGGTGTCCCATTTTCTCCTTCTTGGAGGACAGATGGGTAGGAGATGAGAGTCTTTAGACTCTGTATAAAGCTCTGTTTAATGGAGTCAGTGATGTAGACGGTCATTCGTTTTACCTCACACTTTGTTCTAAAGGAATGGTAGGAAGGTACCTAGGATAAGAAGAAGTATGCTCACAATGACAATAACGACAATGAGTTTAGTAACAAATTTCCACCAAGTTCCTAGACTGATACGGCCGAGCGCGAGAGCCCCCATAACGATACCAGAAGTTGGAGCGACAAGGTTGAGTACACCAGATGCAGATTGATAGGCAGTGATGATGAGACTAGGTTTTACATTAACGAACTCACCAAGTGGTGCCATGATTCCCATTGTAGCACTAGCAAGTCCAGATGAAGATGGGATAAGGAATGACATAGGAAGGTAGAAGAGGTAGGTCAAAACGATGAAGACCTGAGAAGAGAGACCTTGAAGTCCGACTTCACCCCAGTGTAGAATAGTTGCAGTAATCATACCGTCGTTCATGATAACTTGGATACCACGAGCTACTGCACAAATCAAGGCTACGGTGAGAAGATCTGCTGCACCAGCCATAAAAGTAGAGATAATCTTGCTTTCCTTGAGACCGTAAACAACACCAATAAGAATACCCATCACAGCAAAGAGCATCGCACCTTCTGGGAAGTACCAGCTACCGAATGGTAGAGCAGATGAACCGATAGCTCCACCGATAACAGGAAGACCAATCAACCAATTCTTGAAGTCTTCAAATAGAGTGATGTGCAAGTCTACCCAAGGGATAAAGCTGGCGATCATGATGATGAAAGTCAAGATGAACAAGGCAAGAACATGTTTTTGTTTCTTGTTCAAGACAGATGGAGCATTTTCGTTATCAGTGACATTGAAGTGTTTAAGGTCTTCTTCACGTTGAGAGTAGACAAGTGATTTTGTGGGATCCTTTTGAATCTTTTCTGCATAGCGGTAGACAAAGTAAGTACTAATACCCGTCATAACAAACCAGAAGATGATACGAAGGATAACCCCGTCCATAGATGACACACCTGCGGTATCAGAAGCGATAACAGTAGCAAAAGGATTGAGAGTAGAGGCAAGACAGCCAACTTGGGAACCTAGTAGAATGATGGCAACAGCAGTAATGCTATCAAAACCAACAGCCATCATAACAGGGACAAGGAGTGGATAAAATGCCATGGTTTCTTCACCCATACCATAAGTTGTTCCTCCAAGTGCAAAGAGGGGCATGAGGATGAGGATCAGCATTTTTTCGCGTCCTTTGTATTTCTTAACAATAGAGGCAATACCAACATCTAATGTGCCTGTTGCATTGACGACACCTAGAAATCCTCCAACCATGAGGATGAAGAAGGCTACGTCAATAGCGGCTTTAGTTGGTTCGTGACCGAGCATCGCCCGAATCGGAGCCATTAGGATATCGTAAATCCCTTGGGGATTAGAGTCAACAGTTTGATAGGTACCTGCAATGAGGCCACCTGCTTCGTTCGTGTCATACTTACCTGCTGGAATGATCCAAGTCAAGATTGCCATGATAGCAATAATAATGATCAAAACAGTGTAAGATGAAGGCATTTGGAACCTTTTTTTTGTTTTTTCACTCATTTGTTTTTCCTCCTAAACTATGCTACAAAGTATAAAAACGAATGATGTTGGTTTACCTGAGTACTCCTGGTTAGAGCTTGTACTTGGGTTAAAATGGCTAGTCTTTAACAATAATTGTTCCGCTTTCGGACTCGATCAAGGCGTCTAGATTGCTGAGGGAAGTGATAACAGCCTTGCCTTCTGGGCGGTTGGTTACAAAATCAATAGCAGCTTCGACTTTTGGTAGCATGCTACCCGGTGCGAATTGTCCTTGCTTGATGTATTCTTTTAGTTGACTGATAGTAACGTGTTCCAGTTTTTCCTGATCTGGTTTATTGTAGTTAACATAAACATAGTCTACGCCAGTAAGGACGATAAAGAGGTCCGCTTCGACGAGTTCTGCTAGTCGTTGAGACGCAAAGTCTTTGTCGATAACGGCTTCGACCCCACGTAAGTAACCGTTTTCATTTTTGACAACAGGGATACCTCCTCCACCTGCTGCGATGACAACTTGACCATTATCGAGCAAGGTGCGGATGCTGTTGATTTCTTTGATGTCGATTGGTTTTGGTGAAGCCACCACTTTACGCCAGCCACGACCGGCATCTTCTTTGAAGGTTGCTCCTGTTTTTTCGCTCTCAGCTTTGGCATCCTCTTCTGAGTAGAATGGACCGATTGGTTTGGTAGGATTGATAAAGGCAGGGTCCGCTTTGTCTACTACAACTTGGGTAACAACAGAAGCGACATTTTTATCAAGTCCTACATCGAGCAATGCGTTATCAAGAGCACATTGTAGCCAAAAACCGATACTACCCTCGGTCATGGCAACCAAAGAATCAAGGGGGAAGGCAGGATTTTTTTCCGAATCTGCCATCAAGTGTTGAAGCAAGAGATTACCCACCTGAGGACCATTTCCGTGAGTGATGATCAGTTCATCTCCGTTTTGAATCAACTTGACCAGATGACGAGCTGTTTCTACCAGAGCAGCTTGTTGAGCTTGGGCAGATGGGTCAGTGGAGAGGATGGCATTTCCGCCTAAAGCAACGACGATTTTTCTATGAGACATGAGCTCTCCTTTCTTTAATATGGTAAACCTGACAGAACTCCAAGAGCTACAGGCAGGTATGATGATAAAATATGAAGTGGAGGTAGCGTCTTTTCAAAAGACAAATTAGTCATTACTACTAGTAAAAGGGGTTGAACGCATAGCCGACGTTTATCAGAATGAGACTAGGAAGCAGGAAGATGACAAGAGTAAGGTGGCAAATTTGTCAAAGAGGATCCTTGCTTTCTTTCGCTAGAACTGATAAGCTATCATAGCTTTCGTCTCAACCCCTGTGTTGTGTATACGAGTAAGTTTTATACTTTAGGAATGTAGAGATTTCCAAGAGTAGCAGCCATAACAGCTTTGATAGTGTGCATACGGTTTTCTGCTTGGTCAAAGTGACGAGCATACTTGCTGCGGAAGACTTCGTCTGTTACTTCCATTTCTTCTACGCCAAATTTTTCAGCAACATCTTTACCATAGACAGTGTGAGTGTCGTGGAATGCTGGTAAACAGTGCAAGAAGATTAAGTTTTCGTTGCCTGCTTTTTTCACTAAGTCCATATTGACTTGGTAAGGTTTCAAAAGTGCAACGCGTTCTGCGAATTTGTCTTCTTCCCCCATAGATACCCAAACATCTGTGTAAAGTACGTCTGCACCTTTGACAGCTTCGTCTGCATCTTCGGTGATGAGGATGTGTGCGCCGCTTTCTTTAGCAAACCCTTCAGCCAATTCAACGATTTCTTTTTCTGGGAAGAGTTCTTTTGGTGAGAAGATGTGAACGTTAACACCAAGGATAGCACCTGTTACCAGCAAGCTATTGGCAACGTTGTTACGTCCATCACCACAGTAAACTAATGTCAAGCCTTCCAAACGGCCAAAGTTTTCTTGAACAGTCAAGTAGTCAGCCAGCATTTGAGTTGGGTGCCATTCGTCAGTTAGACCGTTCCATACTGGGACACCTGAGAATTCTGCCAATTCTTCAACCATGCGTTGGCTGAAACCACGGAATTCAATCCCGTCAAACATACGACCCAAAACTTTTGCAGTATCTTCAGTAGATTCTTTTTTACCTAACTGAATGTCATTTGCTCCGAGGTATTCTGGATGAGCACCAAGGTCAATAGCTGCAGTTGTAAAGGCTGCACGTGTACGAGTAGAAGTTTTTTCAAACAGGAGGGCGATATTTTTACCAGCAAGGTAGTGGTGTTGGATATTGCGTTTTTTCAAATCCTTCAAGTGAGCTGAAAGACCGATAAGGTATTCTAACTCTGCGCGAGTAAAGTCTTTTTCTGCTAAGAAGCTGCGTCCTTGGAATACTGAATGTGTCATTCTATTATTTCCTCTTTCTATTTTTTTACATTTTTTATTGACAAATACTGAATAGCGATTATACTTCTTCACGTTCAAATGGCATAGACATACAACGAGGTCCACCACGGCCCCGAACCAATTCGCTTCCGCGAATCTTAATCAAGCGAAGCCCGTATTCTTCTAGGATCTTATTGGTAATGGTATTGCGGGCATAAACGACTACTACACCAGGTGCGATGGTCAAAGTGTTGGAGCCATCATTCCATTGTTCACGCGCAGCTGCTACGATATTGCCACCACCGCAACGGATCAAATGAACTTTTTCTACGCCGAGGTTCTTCGCAAGAAGTTCAGCTAAGTCACCTTTTTCTTCAACAATCTTGAGTTTTTCATTTTCATAAGTGACAGAGTAGACACGAAGATCGCCTTCGATTTCTGGGTGAATTGTGAACTTGTCATAGTCAACCATGGTGAAGACAGTATCCAAGTGCATGAATTTACGGTTGTTAGCAAATTCAAATGCCAATACTTTCTTGAAGCCAACCTTTTTCTTGAAGATGTTCACCAAGAGTTTTTCAATCGAAGCTGCATCTGTACGTTGAGAGATACCTACTGCGAGAACGTCTTTAGAAAGAACGAGCTCATCTCCACCTTCAATACGAGTATCTTCTTCACGGTTGTAGACCAATTCTACTTTTCCGCCATAGATTGGATGGTGTTTGAAAATGTATTTACCATAAAGAGTTTCACGGTTACGAGTATCTGCATACATGTGGTTAAGCGATACGGCATTACCAATAGTTGCAAATGGGTCGCGAGTGAAGTAGAGGTTTGGCATTGGGTCGATAGCAAATGGATAGTCTGACTCAACCAAGTCAGTTAAGCCTTTTGCTTCTTCAGGAATTTCTGGCAATTCAACTTTTTGAACCCCTGCCATAGTTTTTTCAACCAATTCTTGGTTGTCCTTGATACCGTGAAGCAATTCACGAATAGCCGCCTTGGTTTGACGACCACGGATGTTGGCTTCGTCTAAATATTCCTCGATAAATTGATCGCGGATTTCTGGGGAAGTCAATGATTCAGCAGCCAATTGCTCTAGGTAAAGGACCTCAATTCCTTCATCACGAAGAGCTTGAGCAAATGCGTCATGTTCTTTTTGAGCATCTTCCAAGAATGGAATGTCATCAAAAAGAAGCCTTTCGAGATAGTCCGGCAACAAGTTTTCCAACTCTTTGCCTGGACGGTGCAACATAACTTTTTTCAGTTTCCCAATTTCTGAGAATACCTGAATTGGATGTGAAGACATGTGTTTTCCTCCTTAAAAATTTTTAACGGTGGCACTTTTTGGTACCGCTTACATTTACGTTATATCATATTCTCAGAGGCGTGTCAATAGTAAAAAATGATTAAAAATTCGGACAAAACAAGGTTTTAGTAGTATTTTATGTTATTATACGATGGCGAAAGGAATTATAGGAAATAAATGTATAAACTTCTACTAAAAAGAATATAATATTTTTTGAAAAAATTATGCTAAATTTCACATTTTAAGAAGAAATGTCCAGATTTTAATTCAGTTCTGACGAGGAATTGAGAGGAGCAGTGATTGAAAGTCGTTTAGAAAATTATATGAAATCTATCTGAAAGCCTTTCTTTTGAATGGCATAAAATGTATATTGTACAAATTATAGAATCTTTTCTGAGTATTTAGGAAGACAGCCTTGTCTTATTGACGGGACCTCGATTTTTTGTTATAGTCAACGAGGCAACAACTAGGAAGAAGGGTTTATTCACAAGTTGTGGATAAGTCTGGGGAGAGCAGGACATTCAGCTAATATCCTAAAGGGTTCTTGATAATAGTACTGGCAACCAGTAACTGGCCAGCTTTCTAGTAGAAATCCTAGTGCAGTTGGGATTTGAGCAGAGTTTGCTGAAGGTGATGGGTTGAAAGTCAAAGAGCTGGAGTCTAGAAAAGCTAGTTTTTAGGCATGTTTTCTTATCCACAGATTGTGGATAAATTTGTGAACAAGAGAAATAATCAGAGAAAGAGATACGAGATGATGACGAAAATAAAACCGCATGGACCATTACCAAGTCAGGCCCAGCTGGATTATTTAGAGGATGAACTAGCTGCCTTTATCCATTTTGGCCCCAATACCTTTTATGACCAAGAATGGGGAGGTGGGCAAGAGGATCCTAAGCGTTTTAACCCGACCAAGTTGGATGCGCGTGAATGGGTTCGAGTGCTCAAAGAAACAGGTTTTAAAAAACTGATTTTGGTGATCAAGCATCACGATGGCTTTGTCCTCTACCCGACAGCCCACACAGATTATTCGGTCAAGGCTAGCCCTTGGAGGGATGGAAAGGGGGACTTGCTCCTTGAGGTTTCCAAAGCTGCGACTGAGTTTGACATGGATTTGGGAGTGTATTTGTCTCCTTGGGATGCTCACAGTCCCCTCTATCACGTGGACCGAGAAGCGGACTACAATGCCTACTATCTGGCTCAATTGAAGGAAATCTTGTCAAATCCTGTCTATGGAAATGCTGGTAAGTTCGCTGAGGTGTGGATGGATGGTGCTCGAGGAGAAGGGGCCCAGAAGGTCAACTATGAGTTTGAGACTTGGTTTGAAACCATTCGTGACTTGCAGGGCGATTGTTTGATTTTCTCAACTGAAGGGACCAGTATCCGCTGGATTGGGAATGAACGAGGCTATGCAGGGGATCCCTTGTGGCAAAAAGTCAAACCAGACCAGTTAGGAACAGAAGCGGAATTAGATTATCTACAGCACGGAGACCCCTCTGGAACGCTATTTTCAATCGGTGAAGCAGATGTTTCTCTTCGCCCGGGCTGGTTTTACCATGAGGATCAGGACCCTAAGTCTCTCGAGGAGTTGGTCGAAATCTACTTTCATTCGGTAGGGCGGGGGACTCCACTCTTGCTTAATATCCCACCGAATCAAGATGGCCTCTTTGACGAAAAGGATATCCAGCGTCTCTATGAATTTGCTGCCTACCGTGACGAGTTCTATAAAGAGGATTTGGCTTTGGGGGCCAAGGTATCTGACCCTGCTCTATCGCCAGACTTTGCCTGTCATCATCTGACAGATGGACGGAAGACCAGTTCTTGGGCAAGTGATGCAGAGTTGCCAATCCAATTAGAGCTCGATTTAGGATCACCTAAAACTTTTGATGTGATTGAGTTAAGAGAAGATTTGAAGTTGGGGCAACGCATCGCTGCTTTTCATGTTCAGGTAGAGTTGGATGGTGTCTGGCAGGAGTTTGGATCTGGTCATACTGTTGGCTACAAACGTCTCTTACGAGGATCAGTCGTTGAGGCGCAGAAGATACGTGTGACCATTACAGAGGCACAGGCTTTGCCTTTGTTGACCAAGATTTCACTCTATAAAACACCTACCTTGTCGAAAAAAGAAGCTGTTCAGCAGCTAGAGTTTTCAGAAAAAAGTCTGGCTGTGACCAAGGGAGAAAATGTCCACTTTACAGTGAAGCGAAGAGAATCTAGCAGTCCTTTAGAAGCTAAGATTTCGATTCAACCAGGGACGGGTGTGCATGGTGTCGCTTATCGGGACGAGATTCAAGTTCTTGCGTTTCAAGTTGGCGAGACTGAAAAAAGGCTGACGATACCAACCTTGTATTTTGCAGGAGATAAAACCTTGGACTTTTATCTGAATTTGATGCTAGAGGGTCAGCTGGTTGACCAGCTTCAGGTTCAAGTTTCATAAAAGAAGAACCTTTGCATGATGCAAAGGTTCTTTTGGTTATGAGTGATTCGGTAGCCAGTTGAGAGTGAAGGTCAGTTGCTCAGCTTTCAAGAGGTCTTGGTGTTGAATGCTAGATACTGGGGTCTGGTCCAATCGGCATTCTTTGACAAAGTTGAAATGGCTATGGTTTTGCTCGGCATGGATATCCAGCCATTTACCTTCTTTAGCCAGGTAGATACGGAGGTGGTCAAAGAGAGGGATTCCGAGATCGTAGCTGGGCTTGCCCGGACAGGTCGGATAAAAACCAAGAGCTGACCAAATGTACCAAGCCGAGAGACTGCCATTGTCCTCATCGCCAGGATAGGCTTCCCAGCTTGGGCGAAAGGCTTTCTGACGCAAGGTTTTGATGAGTAGAGCAGTGTATTCGGGGTAGTCACTGTAGCGGAAGAGATAAGGGATGTGGAAGCTAGGCTGGTTGGAAATGGCGATTTGCCCAAAAGGAGCGGTAGCCATCTCGCTCATTTCATGAATCTCGTAACCATAGCCGGTCGTCTCAAAGAGGGGAGCATCCTGACAGGCTTTCAAAAGATAGTTGCTAAATGCTTCTTTTCCACCCATAAGTTGGATTAAGCCTGGGATGTCGTGGAGGACCCCTAAAGTTGCTTGAATGGCAGAGCATTCGGCGTAGTCGCGTCCCCAACTATAAGGAGAGAAGTCGGTGCGGAAGTTTCCTTGACTATCACGCGCTCGCATGTAACCTGTCTCAGCGTCAAATAGATGGCGGTAATTTTGTGATGCAGACATGTAGGTCTCAGCTATTTCTCTTTTCCCTAGTTTTTCGGCACAGCTGGCGATACAAAAGTCACTATAGGCGTAGTCTAGGGTATGGCTAACGCTTTCGTGGTGGTCGGTAGAGAGGTAGCCCAGTTCTTGGTATTGGGCTAGTCCATGGCGACCATTGATGCCGAGAGAGTCGGACTTGGTGGCTGTTTCAAGCATGGCTTGAAGGAGTTCTTCTTCCAAGTCGGGAGCCATGCCCTTGCAGGCGCTATCTGCGATAATACCATCTAAAAGAGTACCCGGCATCATGCCACGTTCATCTGGGGCCAGCCATTTTGGAAGAAATCCAGTATCGCGGTAGCTATTGAGGAAACCTTCTAGAAAGCGGTGATAGTGTTCCGGTATGATAAGGGCAAAGAGGGGAAAGGTGGTGCGGAAGGTATCCCAGAAACCATTGTTGCTAAAGAGGACACCGGGCTTGACAGTACCAGTAGTCAGATCCATGTGGATGGATTGCCCTGATTCATTAACCTCATAAAAAGTCTGTGGGAAGAGGAAGAGTCTGTAAAGGCAGTGGTCAAAGAAGGTTCGGTCAGCCTCTCCTGTCTCGATAACGTCAAAACGATGGAGGAGATCTTCCCAGTCTGCTTGTGCACTGGCTTTACAGCTATCAAAGTCCTTTTGAGGTAGATTAAGCAGAGCTTGAGAAGGCGAGATGAAAGAAGTTGCTAGCTGGATTTCAGCATGGCTATCTGCAAGGTCAATACGCCAGTCTCCGCCTTCTTGGCTGACAGCAAGAATATCCGTGTTCATTTGCAGGGCAGTGAATAGTTTTAGCGGATTTTTGTTGGTCTCTGTTTTGCCTTCTTGTCTCAGGGCAAGAGTCCGCTTATCTATTTGTTCGACTGTCAGTTCATCCGCTGCGTGAAGACAGAGGGAGAGGGCTTTGTCTTGCTTTTGCTCTAAACGAATAGAAGCACCGTAACAAGTCGAAGTAAGCTGGGTTTCGATCTGATAGCGCAGGGAGAAAATTTTCAGATAATGAGGTTGGAAAGAGGCCTTATCCCTATCATAGGAAGATTGGCGATGAAAGAGACTGTCTCCGCCCAGTTGGCCTGTAACAGGTGTCAGGAGTAGCCAAGAGTAGTCCCCAATCCAAGGACTGGGCTGGTGGGTTAATCGAATCCCCTGAAAGATGGGCAGATGCGGATCGAAAAACCAAGCTCCCTCCTGGTCACTGGTCTGGGGAACAAAGTAATTCATCCCAAAAGGAACGCCTGTGTAAGGCAGGGTATTTCCCCGAGAGAAGGCATGCTTGCTAGCAGTACCAAAGCGGGTATCGATGGTTTCAAGTAGTGGTTTCATAGTCTTTCCTTTAGCTGTTTTTCTACATTATATCAGAAAAAGGTGGCATTTAAATATGGGGTTCGAAAGTAAGCAATTTTGTAGAAAAATGACTATCATTTGTGTATGTATTTTCTGTCTCAAAAACTATATACTGAACATGAAACTTGTTTGAAAGAGGAAACTGCACGATGATTTATTCGAAAGAAATTGTTAGAGAATGGCTAGACGAAGTAGCGGAGCGGGCTAAGGACCATCCGGAGTGGGTAGATGTCTTTGAGCGTTGCTATACAGACACCTTGGACAATACGGTTGAAATCTTAGAAGATGGCTCAACTTTTGTCTTGACTGGGGATATTCCTGCCATGTGGCTTCGGGATTCGACAGCCCAACTCAGACCCTACCTTCATGTGGCTAAAAGAGATCCTCTCTTGCGTCAGACCATTGCAGGTTTGGTCAAGCGTCAGATGACCTTGATTCTCAAGGATCCGTATGCTAACTCCTTTAACATTGAGGAAAACTGGAAGGGTCACCATGAGACTGACCACACAGACCTTAATGGCTGGATTTGGGAGCGCAAGTACGAGGTGGACTCGCTTTGCTATCCTTTGCAGTTGGCTTATCTCCTTTGGAAAGAGACTGGGGAGACCAGTCAGTTTGATGAGACTTTTGTCGCAGCGACCAAGGAAATTCTCCATCTTTGGACAGTGGAACAAGACCACAAGAATTCACCTTATCGTTTTGTCCGCGACACAGATCGAAAAGAAGATACTTTGGTAAATGATGGCTTTGGACCTGACTTTGCAGTGACAGGTATGACCTGGTCAGCTTTTCGTCCGAGTGATGACTGCTGTCAGTATAGTTATTTGATTCCGTCCAATATGTTTGCCGTAGTTGTCTTGGGTTATGTGCAAGAAATCTTTGCAGCATTTGTCCTAGATGATAGCGAGAGTATTATCGCAGATGCTAAGCGTCTCCAGTCTGAAATCCAAGAAGGGATTGAAAACTACGCCTATACCACTAACAGCAAGGGCGAAAAGATTTACGCCTTTGAAGTGGACGGTCTAGGAAATGCTAGCATCATGGATGATCCAAACGTACCAAGTCTGCTGGCGGCGCCTTATCTGGGCTACTGCGATGTCAACGATGAAGTGTATCAGGCAACTCGTCGTACCATTCTAAGCCCTGAAAATCCATATTTCTACGAAGGAGAATATGCTAGTGGTCTCGGAAGTTCTCATACCTTTTATCGCTATGTCTGGCCGATTGCCCTCTCTATCCAAGGCTTGACAACAAGTGATAAGGCAGAGAAAAAATACTTGCTGGATCAGCTGGTTGCCTGCGATGGTGGTACAGGTGTCATGCACGAAAGCTTCCACGTGGATGACCCAACGCTTTACTCTCGTGAATGGTTCTCCTGGGCCAACATGATGTTCTGTGAATTGGTCTTGGATTACCTAGATATTCGCTAGCCAATTCTTTAGTTAGATAGAAATAAAAATTTAAGTTAGAATGAGGTTTTACTTCATGGAAAATGTTGTTGTACATATTATCTCACATAGTCACTGGGATCGTGAGTGGTACTTGCCTTTTGAAAGCCACCGTATGCAGTTGGTGGAATTGTTTGACAATCTCTTCGATCTCTTTGAAAATGACCCTGAGTTCAAGAGTTTCCACTTGGACGGCCAAACCATTGTCCTTGATGACTACTTGGAAATTCGCCCTGAAAATCGCGACAAAGTCCAACGTTACATTGACGAAGGCAAACTCAAAATTGGTCCCTTTTACATCTTGCAGGATGATTACTTGATTTCCAGTGAAGCCAACGTCCGTAATACCTTGATTGGTCAAGCAGAATGTGCAAAATGGGGCAAATCCACTCAGATTGGTTACTTCCCAGATACCTTTGGAAATATGGGACAAGCTCCCCAAATCCTTCAAAAATCAGGCATTCACGTGGCAGCCTTTGGCCGTGGTGTCAAGCCGATTGGATTTGATAACCAAGTCCTCGAAGATGAGCAGTTCACTTCCCAGTTTTCAGAAATGTACTGGCAGGGTGCAGACGGAAGTCGCGTTCTTGGTATCCTATTTGCCAATTGGTACAGTAACGGAAATGAAATCCCAGTTGATAAGGATGAAGCCCTGACCTTTTGGAAACAAAAACTGTCAGACGTGCGTGACTACGCTTCGACCAACCAATGGTTGATGATGAACGGCTGTGACCACCAGCCTGTACAGCGAAATCTGAGCGAAGCCATTCGTGTGGCCAATGAACTCTTCCCAGATGTGACCTTTGTGCATAGTTCCTTTGATGACTATGTCCATGCAGTAGAAAGTGCTCTACCTGAGCAACTATCTACCGTTACAGGTGAGTTGACCAGTCAGGAAACAGATGGCTGGTACACACTTGCCAACACTTCTTCTTCACGGATTTACCTTAAACAAGCCTTCCAAGAAAATAGCAACCTGCTAGAACAAGTGGTGGAACCATTGACTGTCATCACTGGCGGCCACAACCACAAGGACCAGTTGACCTATGCTTGGAAAGTCCTTCTACAAAATGCGCCACATGACAGTATCTGTGGTTGTAGCGTGGACGAGGTTCACCGTGAAATGGAGACACGTTTTGCCAAGGTCAACCAAGTCGGAAACTTCGTTAAGACCAATCTTCTCAATGAGTGGAAGGGCAAAATCGCAACCCACGAAGCCCAAAGCGACCATCTCTTTACTGTCATTAACACAGGCTTGCATGACAAGGTTGATACGGTCAGCACAGTGATTGATGTGGCGACTTGTGATTTCAAAGAATTGCACCCAACAGAAGGCTATAAGAAGATGGCAGCCTTGACCTTGCCAAACTACCGTGTCGAAGATTTGGAAGGACATGCTATAGAAGCGAAAATCGAAGATCTGGGAGCTAATTTTGAGTATGATTTGCCAAAAGACAAGTTCCGTCAGGCTCGTATCGCTCGACAAGTGCGCGTGACAGTCCCTGTTCATCTGGCACCACTTTCTTGGACAACTTTCCAATTGCTTGAGGGAGAACAAGAACACCGTGACGGTATTTACCAAAATGGAGTGATTGATACGCCATTTGTAACGGTAAGCGTGGATGAAAACATCACGGTCTACGACAAGACAACTCATGAAGCTTATGAAGACTTTATTCGCTTTGAAGACCGTGGTGACATCGGAAATGAGTACATCTATTTCCAACCAAAAGGAACAGAGCCTATCTACGCAGATCTGAAAGGTTATGAAGTCTTGGAAAATACAGCTCGTTTTGCCAAGATTTTGCTCAAGCATGAATTGACAATTCCAGTAAGTGCAGACGAAAAACTAGATGCAGAACAAAGAGGCATCATCGAGTTTATGACGCGTGAAGCTGGGCGCTCAGAAGAATTGACAAGCATTCTTCTTGAAACAGAGATGACCGTCTTTGTTGACAATCCACAAATCCGCTTCAAGACTCGCTTTACCAACACCGCCAAGGACCACCGTATCCGTCTCTTGGTCAAGACTCATAATACGCGTTCAAGCAATGATTCTGAAAGCATCTATGAGGTGGTGACAAGACCAAACAAACCAGCTGCTTCTTGGGAAAATCCTGAAAATCCACAACACCAACAAGCCTTTGTCAGCCTTTATGATGATGAAAAAGGAGTGACGGTGGCAAATAAAGGATTGCATGAGTATGAAATCCTTGGAGACGATACCATTGCCGTGACCATTCTTCGTGCCTCAGGTGAGTTAGGTGACTGGGGTTACTTCCCAACACCAGAGGCTCAATGCTTGCGTGAGTTTGAAGTCGAGTTTACACTTGAATGCCACCAAGCAGGGGAGCGCTTCTCAGCCTTCCGTCGTGCTAAAGCCTTCCAAACACCATTCACTAGTCTTCAAGTTGCTAAACAAGAAGGAAGTGTTGCTGCGACTGGTAGCCTCTTGAGTCATGCGGCACTCAGCTTACCACAAGTTTGCCCAACAGCCTTTAAAGTGGCTGAAAATGAAGAAGGATATGTCCTTCGTTACTACAATATGAGTCAAGAAAATGTGCGTATATCAGAACACCAACAAACCATTTTGGACTTGCTTGAACGACCATATCCAGTTCATTCAGGACTCTTAGCACCACAAGAGATTCGCACAGAATTGATCAAAAAAGAAGACATTTAACAGTTTTAAAGAATACTATGAGATAGAAAGGAGGGGCGAAAGAGTTAGGATGAACTACTGAGTCGCCCCTTTTTATGGGAAGAACAATGACCATTGCAACCATTGATATCGGAGGGACTGGGATTAAGTTTGCCAGTTTGACTCCTGATGGGAAAATACTAGATAAGACAAGTACTCCGACACCAGAAAACTTAGAGGCTTTACTGGCTTGGCTAGACCAACGCTTATCAGAGCAAGATTATAAGGGCATTGCTATGAGTGTTCCAGGCGCGGTCAATCAAGAAACAGGTGTGATTGAGGGAATTAGTGCCGTACCTTATATTCATGGCTTTTCTTGGTATGAGGCCCTTGCTCATCATCAGCTACCTGTCCATCTGGAAAATGATGCCAACTGTGTTGGGCTTAGTGAATTGCTAGCTCACCCAGAAATTGAAAATGCAGCCTGTGTCGTGATTGGTACAGGAATCGGCGGCGCCATGATTATCAATGGCAAGCTTCACCGAGGTCGCCACGGCTTGGGAGGAGAGTTTGGCTACATGACAACCATTGCACCAGCAGAAAAGCTCAACAACTTGTCGCAACTAGCGTCAACTGGAAATATGGTGCGATACGTGATTGAAAAATCTGGTCAGACTGACTGGGACGGACGCAAGGTTTACCAAGAGGCTGCAGCTGGTAATGCTCTTTGTCAAGAAGCTATTGAACGCATGAACCGTAATCTGGCGCAAGGCTTGCTCAATATTCAGTATCTCATCGACCCAGATGTCATTAGTCTGGGAGGCTCCATCAGCCAAAATCCAGACTTTATCCAAGGTGTCAAGAAGGCTGTCGATAACTTTGTCGAGACCTACGAAGAATACACGGTCGCACCTGTTATCCAAGCCTGCACCTATCATGCAGATGCCAATCTCTACGGTGCCCTTGTCAACTGGCTACAGGAGGAAAATCAGTGGTAAGATTTACAGGGCTTAGTCCCAAACAAACGCAAGCTATTGAAGCATTAAAAAATCACATTTCTCTGCCAGATGTAGAGGTAGCTGTCGCTCAGTCTGATCAAGCCTCTATTTCTATCAAGGGTGAAAGTGGACACTATCAACTAACCTATGACAAACCTCATCAACTCTATCGTGCCTTGTCCTTGTTAGCAACAGCTCTAGTAGAAGGTGATAAAGTGGCGATTGAGGAGCAGGCGGCTTATGAAGATTTGGCCTACATGGCAGACTGTTCTCGAAATGCGGCGCTGAATGTGGCTTCTGCCAAGCAGATGATTGAGGTCTTGGCTCTCATGGGCTACTCAACCTTTGAGCTTTATATGGAAGACACCTATCAGATTGAGGGGCAGCCATACTTTGGTTACTTCCGTGGGGCTTATTCAGCTGAAGAGTTACGGGAAATCGAAGCCTATGCCCAGCAGTTTGACATGACCTTTGTGCCCTGTATCCAGACCTTGGCCCACTTATCAGCCTTTGTCAAATGGGGTGTCAAGGAAGTGCAAGAACTCCGTGATGTAGAGGACATTCTCCTTATTGGCGAAGAAAAGGTTTATGATTTGATTGATGGCATGTTTGCCACTCTATCTAAACTGCAGACTCGCAAGGTCAATATCGGGATGGATGAAGCCCACTTGGTTGGCTTGGGACGCTACCTCATCTTGAACGGTGTTGTGGACCGTAGTCTTCTCATGTGCCAACACTTGGAGCGCGTTCTGGATATTGCAGACAAGTATGGTTTCCACTGCCAGATGTGGAGTGATATGTTCTTCAAACTCATGTCAGCAGATGGCCAGTACGACCGTGACGTGGAGATTCCAGAGGAAACTCGTGTCTACCTAGACCGTCTCAAAGACCGTGTGACCTTGGTTTACTGGGATTATTATCAGGATAGTGAGGAAAAATACAACCGCAATTTCCGCAATCACCACAAGATTAGCCAAGATATTGCCTTTGCAGGTGGGGCTTGGAAGTGGATTGGGTTCACACCCAACAACCATTTCAGCCGTCTTATTGCTGTAGAAGCCAATAAAGCCTGCCGTTATAATGACATCAAAGAAGTCATTGTAACGGGTTGGGGAGACAATGGTGGTGAGACAGCTCAATTTTCTATCCTACCAAGCTTGCAAATCTGGGCAGAACTCAGCTACCGCAATGACCTCGACCGTTTGTCTGCCCACTTCAAGACCAATACAGGTCTATCAGTTGAGGAATTCATGCAGCTTGACCTTGCCAACCTCTTGCCAGACTTGCCGGACAATCTCAGTGGCATCAATCCCAACCGCTATGTCTTTTATCAGGATGTTCTCTGCCCTATTCTTGACAGACACATGACACCTGAACAGGACAAACCACACTTCGCTCAAGCAGCTGAGACGCTTTCTGAAATCAAAGAAAAAGCAGGAAATTATGCTTACCTCTTTGAAACTCAGGCTCAGTTGAACCAGATTTTAAGTAGCAAAGTGGATGTGGGACGACACATTCGTCAGGCTTACCAAGCAAACGATAAAGAAAGTCTGAAAGCAATCGCAAGACAAGAATTACCAAAACTTAGAAGTCAAATCGAACACTTCCATGCCCTCTTTAGCCACCAATGGTTGAAAGAAAACAAGGTCTTTGGTTTGGATACGGTTGATATCCGTATGGGCGGACTCTTACAAAGGATCAAGCGAGCAGAGAGTCGTATCGAGGCTTATCTGGCAGGTCAGATTGATCGCATCGAAGAATTAGAAGTCGAAATCCTTCCGTTTAATGATTTTTATGGAGACAAGAACTTCGCAGCAACTACAGCCAATCAGTGGCATACCATTGCGACAGCTTCGACCATTTATACGACATAGGCTAGGCATTTATCACAAACAGTTAAACATCTCCTTTTAAATACATGGAGATGTTTTTTGATTTGGAGATAGGGAAGGAGTATAATGAAGGTAGAAAGATAGTTTGGAGGTCTGACCATGAAAAAGCTACTACTAGTCCTAGCTACTAGCATGCTAGTCTTATCTGCCTGCCATAAAATGACAGAGGATGGAGCAACTAGTCCGTCAATACCAAGGGAGCAACAAACCAAGGAAACAACCAACTATTTTCACTACCTAGCAGATTCCTATCAAAAGGCTTTTTCGCATGAAAAAGATCATAAGGATACAACCGTCCAATCACCTATGGCTGCTACAGTTGCAGCCATGGAAGAACTTGAGTTATCTAATCCGACTGATCAAGCCTTGATTATGAAGAACTACTCGGATTTTCAGAAGCTAATTCAATACAACACCGAAAAGTGGGAGGAAGAGTTTGCAAGCTGGGCTTCTTCTATGGGGCAGTCCTATCATAGACTAGAGCATGCAAACTTTGATGAAAAAAATGAACTAATCAAAAAATTAGAAACTACAACAGTCTCTCAGAAAAGTGTCAAATGGAATGTTTTTGGAGTATCGAGTGACAATGCTTATGACTACTTGGCTTTGGATGCCTACTATGACAATCAGGACAAACATTTCTACCTATTTACACTGAAGGATGGGCAAGCACAGGTCTTGCATTCCGATAAGACACTGGAAACTATCCCTACTGCAAATTTTGAAGAGACTGAAAACACAGATTTAGCACAACGTTTTAAGGAATTTCTATTAAAAACAAGTGTAACTACAGAGAGCGAGCCAGATACAGATAATAGTTCTTTAATAGACAAGATAAAAACAGCCATGGAATCTTACTCGGATAGTAAAGGTGAAAGATTCAAGTCAACTAACTTAGCAACATATGGTCACTACTATGGACTAGCAGTACCAGACCAGATAATGCAATTTGGGCAAGTGGATGGGATGAATTATACTTTTAAATGGTATGGCTATATTGCTGGTTCTGGTTCTGGGAGGTTTGATATCCTAGCTTGCTATGTGAATGAAGCAGAGACAGAGGTGATTCTCTTTGGCTACAAGGATGGCAATCCTGCTCTTTTACAAACCGAAGGAAGACCAGAGATTGAGAAAAACGAATCAGGGGCTATCATAAATGCACAGGTTCATTTTGTCGAGTTTCATCACTCAATATTGGAACAAGTTTTCAATCAGTAAAGCGGAAATACACTTATCGTATGCAAAGTGTTTCTCGTGAAACCTATTTCTTATAAAAAACTTCTCCACATAAAATAATTTGTGGAGTTTTTTCTATAATTAGTAGTTTAAACTGACCTTCAAATAGGAGTATACTAATAATGTAATCGTTATCAAACCTAAAAATTCGATAGAATCAGTTTTTAGGAATAAAAAGGGAGGAAATTATGAAAAAGTTTTCAAAGACCTTGAGAGATAACTGGATCTTTCTCTTGATGGTTTTACCAGGGGCTCTCTGGCTGATTCTATTCTTTTACATTCCAGTATTTGGGAATGTGGTCGCCTTTAAAGACTACCATATGACCAGTAATGGTTTCATAGATAGTATTGTGAATAGTAAATGGGTCGGGTTAGATAATTTCAGATTCTTGTTTAGTTCAAAAGATGCCTTTATCATCACTCGAAATACTGTTCTTTACAATCTCGGCTTCATCTTTATCGGTTTGATTGTATCAGTAGGGATTGCCATTATCCTCAGTGAGCTTCGCTCTAAGAGAATGGTTAAGATTTTCCAAACGTCTATGTTGTTCCCTTACTTCTTGTCATGGGTTATCATCAGTTTCTTTACAGATGCCTTCCTAAACATTGACAAAGGGGTTTTCAACCATTTCCTAACATCCATTGGCATGAAGGAAATCAACTTCTATGCTGACTTAGGTATTTGGCCATATCTTCTCCTTTTCCTAGGAATTTGGAAAGGCTTTGGATATAGCAGTGTCATGTACTATGCGACGATCATGGGAATTGACCCAACTTATTACGAAGCAGCAACAGTGGACGGGGCTAGCAAGTGGCAACGTATTCGCAACGTAACCATTCCTCAGTTGACTCCGCTTGTAACAGTCTTGACCATCCTTGCAGTCGGAAATATCTTCCGTGCAGACTTTGGTCTCTTCTATCAAATCCCACACAATGCTGGTCAGCTTTACAATGTAACCAACGTTTTGGATGTATATGTCTTTAATGGTTTGACTCAGACAGCAGATATCGGTATGGCTTCAGCAGCCGGTCTTTACCAATCCGTTGTCGGTTTGATTCTAGTTATCCTATCAAACTTGCTTGCAAGACGAGTCGATCCAAACTCAGCTTTGTTCTAGAAAGGAGGAGAATATGGCAGAAAAGAAAATTAAAAAAGAAAAAATCGATAATGTCGGCATTCACTCCTTCAGTAAGAAAGCAGATATCTTCTTTAGTATCATCTCTGGTTTGATCGCTCTTTCTTGTATATTGCCCTTTATCTTCGTTATCATCATTTCGGTGACAGACGAAAAGAGCATCCTCCAGTATGGATATAGCTTTTTCCCTTCGAAATTTGGTGTAGATGGATTCCAGTTCTTAGCTCAGTTTAAAGATAAGATTCTCCAAGCGCTCTTTATCTCAGTTTTTGTAACCGTAGTCGGAACAGTGACCAACGTCTTCATTACAACCACTTATGCCTACGCCATCTCACGGACAACCTTTAAGTACCGCAGATTCTTCACAATCTTTGCCCTTCTCAGTATGTTGTTCAATGCTGGTTTGGTACCAGGCTATATCGTGGTGACTCGTTTGCTTCAACTTGGTGATACGGTTTGGGCCTTGATTGTTCCAATGCTTCTCTCACCATTCAACATCATCTTGATGCGTTCCTTCTTCAAGAAGACCATTCCAGAAGCCATTCTAGAATCTGCTCGTATCGATGGTGCCAGTGAAGCACGGATCTTCTTCCAGATCTGTTTACCATTGTCACTTCCAGGTATCGCAACTATCACGCTTTTGACAGCTCTTGGTTTCTGGAACGACTGGTTCAACGCCCTTCTTTATATCAAGAGTGACAACTTGTATCCATTGCAATATTTGCTCATGCAAATCCAGCAAAATATGGACTACATCGCAAAAGCAGTCGGCCTATCTGGTCAACTGGGAGTCGCTCTTCCAAAAGAAACAGGTCGTATGGCCATGGTTGTTGTTGCAACCCTTCCAATCGCGATTCTGTACCCATTCTTCCAACGCTACTTTGTTAAAGGGTTGACGATCGGTGGTGTGAAAGAATAGCACTTACTGAGAAACACCGTTTCTCCCTTCCCAACTTCATCTTAGTGACTGAAGTTACAAATTATTAAATCGTTTATAAGTTTAAAAATAAAAAAAGGAGTTTTTATCATGAAAAACTGGAAAAAATATGCTTTTGCATCTGCTAGCGTAGTCGCTTTGGCTGCAAGTCTTGCTGCTTGTGGAAACCTTTCAGGTAACAACAAAAAAGCTGCTGACTCAGCTTCAGGTGACAAACCTGTTCTTAAAATGTACCAAATCGGTGACAAACCAGATAACTTGGATGAATTGCTAGAAAATGCCAACAAAATCATCGAAGAAAAAGTTGGTGCTAAATTGGATATCCAATACCTCGGATGGGGTGACTACGGTAAGAAAATGTCAGTTATCACATCATCAGGTGAAAACTACGATATTGCCTTTGCAGATAACTATGTTGTAAATGCTCAAAAAGGTGCTTACGCTGACTTGACTGATTTGTACAAGAAAGAAGGAGCAGAGCTTTACAAAGCACTTGACCCAGCTTACATCAAAGGGAACACTGTAAACGGTAAGATTTACGCTGTTCCAGTTGCAGCCAACGTTGCATCATCTCAAAATTTTGCCTTTAACGGCGCTCTTCTTGCCAAATATGGCATTGACATTTCAGGTGTCACTTCATACGAAACACTTGAACCAGTCTTGAAACAAATCAAAGAAAAAGCTCCAGACGTAGTACCATTTGCGGTTACGAAGAACTTCATCCCATCTGATAACTTTGACTACCCAGTACCAAACGGACTTCCATTCGTTATCGACCTTGAAGGAGACACTACTAAGATTGTAAACCGTTACGAAGTGCCTCGTTTCAAAGAACACTTGAAGACTCTTCACAAATTCTATGAAGCTGGATACATTCCAAAAGACGTAGCAACAAGCGACACTTCATTTGACCTTCAACAAGATACTTGGTTCGTTCGTGAAGAAACAGTAGGACCAGCTGACTACGGTAACAGCTTGCTCTCACGTGTTGCTAACAAAGACATCCAAATCAAACCAATCACTAACTTTATCAAGAAAAACCAAACAACACAAGTTGCTAACTTTGTCATCTCAAACAACTCTAAGAACAAAGAAAAATCAATGGAAGTGTTGAACCTCTTGAACACTAACCCAGAACTCTTGAACGGTCTTGTTTACGGTCCAGAAGGCAAGAACTGGGAAAAAGTTGAAGGTAAAGAAAACCGTGTCCGCGTCCTTGATGGATACAAAGGAAACACTCACATGTCAGGTTGGAACACTGGTAACAACTGGATCCTTTACATCAACGAAAACGTTACAGATCAACAAATCGAAGATTCTAAGAAACAATTGGCAGAAGCTAAGGAATCTCCAGCACTTGGATTCATCTTTAACACTGACAGTGTGAAATCTGAAATCTCAGCAATCTCTAACACAATGCAACAATTCGATACAGCTATTAACACTGGTACTGTAGACCCAGATAAAGCAATTCCAGAATTGATGGAAAAATTAAAATCTGAAGGTGCCTACGAAAAAGTATTGAACGAAATGCAAAAACAATACGACGAATTCTTGAAAAACAAAAAATCATAAGATCGATTGATTTCGTGTATTCATTCCTAATTCCTAAAAATGTGATCACTGCCTTCCTTAGTTCTCTAGGGGAGGTAGTGATTTTTAGGATGTAAAAATGAAAGAAGTGATTCTGAGAGTTTAGGCGATGTGATACACATATATCTATAGGAGGTCCATCATGAAAAGGTATCGTCTTCTTTTTAAAATGAGTGGTGTCTTCTCTTACCTATTTTTCGTATTTGGTCTTTCTCAGCTGACTCTTATCGTCCAAAACTATTGGCAATTTTCTTCTCAGATAGGAAATTTCTTCTGGATTCGAAATATCTTGAGTTTGCTATTTAGTGGAGTCATGATTGGGATTCTTGTTAAGACAGGCCATGGCTATCTCTTTCGCGTTTCGAGAAAAAAATGGCTCTGGTATTCAATCCTAACAGCCCTAGTAGCGGTAGCTCATATATTTTTTAATATTCAAACAGCTAGACACGTTCAGTCAACTGCTGAAGGTTGGGCCGTATTGATCGGTTATAGTGGGACTAACTTTGCCGAGCTAAGTATCTATATAGCCCTGTTCTTTCTGGTTCCACTGATGGAAGAGTTGCTCTATAGAGGATTACTTCAACACGCCTTCTTTAAAGATTCGAGATTTGGTCTTGATTTGCTTCTTCCGTCCATTTTATTTGCTCTCCCTCATTTTTCAAGCCTGCCTAGTCTGTTAGATATCTTCGTCTTTGCA
>NZ_JAKUWG010000001.1:0-21164 GCF_026782285.1 Streptococcus oralis | reverse complement strand
ACCTCCTTTGAATTCTGGAACTTCATTGATTGGAGCTGGCTCCTCGCCTTTACTACTTGAAATAGATGCTTTCACTCCTACTTCAACAATGCGATCCTGAGCCTTTCTTTCTTCAGAATGAACAAGACTTCTAGTAGTACCCAAAACTTGAATATAGTCAACTTTTTCTCCATCTTGTCCTTCAGAAACGATACGACGTTGACCTTGAGCAAGTTCAGGGTTTTCACGAATAACTTCTTTAAACGGAAGCGGAGTCTTTTCAATTTCCAAACTTGGAGTTTCTGCTACTAAGTTCTTAACGCCTTCTGTTGGTGTTGTTTGGAAGGTAGACTTAAAGTGTAAACGATATTCTTTCACCAGATTTCCATCTTTGGAAACAAGACGAACCAGTGTTGGAAGATTGGCATTTCCAGAATCCACAACTGTAACTACTCCATGTCCACTAGTTGTTGCAGTGACTTTTGGTTTTGAACCCATTGTTGTTAGAGTGTAATCTGTCACATTTGGATCAAAGTTTTCCAATGCTTTTCCGTCGATCGAAATAGTCGCTGATGGTGTTTCCACTTCTGATCCCTTGCCTGCAGAGTAGGCTGTAAATTCTACAAGTGCAAGACCATTGGTGGTAGCCTTACGAGTCATGCGCGCACGAATAGCTGTCGTTTGAACCGGTTCAAAGTTAAACTCGATTGGTTTACCAGCTACTAATTCTCCAGAAGCTTTGTAAGAAATTGGTGCCCAATTTTCTGCCTTGTTAAATGGATGATCGGCATTTTCTTCGTAACGAGAAATCGTACTTGGTTCTGTAAAAGCAGGACCAATATATCTTTCTAGAACCATTTTCTCTGGAGCATCTGTGCCACTATCTTTAAAGAACTGAATGGCTACTTTCCCAATAGATTGAGAAGCAATTTTTCCATCCTTCTTAAAGAGTAATCCAACAGAAGTTTCTTGATTTTTCGGAGTACGAGACCAGTTTGTCCAACGTCCATCTTCATTGTATTTTCCATCATTGATATAGAAAATTCGATCATGTGAAGCTGCTTGAGTATCGTTCGTTGTCGAAGCAAAGGCTTTAGAATCAGTTTCATTGTTGCTTGGATTTTCTGAAATGACTTGATTGCCTTTAGAAACAACTGTCACCTGCATTTTAGTCGTTAGATTTGTACCAATGACATGACCGGTAACTTCAAATGTTCCCTCATGCTCTGTCGCATGTTCAGGAATAGCATCCCACTTCACTGCAAGTTTATCTGTAGTCCAATTAGTTGAAGTTGGATAATAAACACTTACTTCTGAAGGAAGTTGAAGATTGTCTCCAACATTCAAGATTTTAGCACTGTTTTCTGCAGCAAGAGGTTGACTAGTTTCTCTCTCATCATTGCGGAAAATTCGATATTCTTTCAACACCGTACCATCTTCTGCTTTCAAGATGAGACGTGTTGCACCTTTTGGACTTGTTGCAGGAACAACTGTTACCAAACCATTATTGCTAGCTGTTGCTGTGATTTCTTTGCTAGATTGAGGAATATAGTAATCTGTCTTAGATGGATTAAAATGTTCAAGATCCTTGCCATCTACCTTGATAGAAATCTCTGAACTTGTTTCACTTAAGACCTTGTTTCCAAGCACAGTTAGCTCTGTCAGACCAACACCTGATGTTCCATCTGCTTTCTTCATACGAATACGAACAGCGTAGGTTTCGACCTTGTCAAATGTGAAGTGATTGGTTTGAGTTGCAGACAGCTGACTTGGAGCATGTAAGTTTTCAACTGCTTTCCAATTGTCTGGATTATTAAATGGATGATTGCTATCTCGTTGCGCATGACTGACATCACTTGGTAAATCTGGAATTTCTTTACCTACATAATATTCAACTACATATTCTTTTGGAAGACCAATTGCTCCATCAGTATAGAAATCAACCGACAAATTGTTGACAAAACGCTTCGTCAAGTCTCCTGAATTACCAAATAAGATAGAAGCCCAGTCATTATCAGTATTTGTTCTCCAAGTAGTCCATCTATTTTTAGCATCTGATGGCGTTCTTGATACAGTCAAATCGTTCAAGGTGTTGGCTGTGTCATCTCCTCCTGTATTGGATACAATGGCAGCTGGTAATTGTGAACCTGTCCATTGTTTAGAGATATTATTTCCAGCAACCACTTGACTAGACACTCGAACATGAGCTTTAGTTGTCAGATTGCTACCTACTAAACGACCATTGATTTCATAGACCCCTTCAGTTTGACTAAAGTTGGCTGGAACCTGATCCCAAACAACATCTTTGTAGATAGTTGTTCCGTTAGAATGGTAAGCCCGGACATTAGCTGGCAATTGAACCGTCTCACCCTTAGGTACTGTGAGACTGATTTCCTCTGCAACTTGCAATCCTTCAACCGTTACAGTCGCTTGAGCTTCAATATCTGTGCCTTCCACATGTCCTTTAAGCGTAAAGCTATGATAGTGCCCCAACTCTTTTTCATCTACCTTATCCCAAGCTACAGATACTTTGCGTGGCAAGCCCTTATCAAATTCTGCTCCAACTTCTTTAGGTAGATTCGGTTGCTGATTGATATCTGTAGAAACAGGCACAGAATGAAGTTTCACAATCTTCTTGCTGACTTTATTTTCTTTAATCACCACTTCAGTGGTTACAGATTCTGTTTTCTCTGTTTGATTATCGATTCGAGGTGTCAAAGTCACTCTTCCCTTAGTATAGAGCAATAGATTCTGACCATTCACCTCAAGATGTCCCCCATCAGATGATTTAGCTTCTAAGTGAATATCTGAAGCCGAAAACTCTGTTTGTGAACCATCCTCATAACGACCAATGACGTGATAAGTTAATACTTGATCTTCAGTGGCAGTTTCTTTTCCTTCTACAACCACTTCCAAACGTTTCAAAGCAGGAGCTTCCTTCACAAACTGAATTAAGTAAGTTTGAACCAAGTCACCCTTTTGGTCACTCAAGAAGACAGAAGCCTGATAACCATTATCAGCAGAAGCTTGCTGAACAGTTACTTGATATCCGGTAGTCTGAGCTCCAACACTTGGAATAGTTGCAGTGTAAGGAAGGGATACACGGTAATAGGTCTTGCCAGACTCAAAATTCTCAAGAGCTTTATCCCCAGCAGTAAGTCCTGTAATGCTACTTGTTGTTTCCTTACTACTTGCGATAAAGGTTGCAGTCACTTCACGGTCGTCATCTACCAATTTACCAGTAGCCTCCGTACGTCCACCTTCCTTGTTCAAAGCAGCAGGGTCTTTCAAGGTCCAAGAAACAACATCAGTATCAATCAAGCTACCATCTGTCAGAACAGCTGTGACCGTTTTATCCAAATCAGCCGCATTCGTTCCAACTGGGACTGTAGCAACTTTTGGTAACCATCTATCTAAAGCAATCACTTTAACAAGTGCCTCAGCTTTAGTTTCCAAACCTTCTACACGTCCAGATACTTTTTTCTCACCTGCGCTTGTAAGCAAGTCAGATGGCATTTCCCAAGTTACAGTCTTTTCCTCAACACTACCGTCACTATAAATAGCTGTTACTGTTTGAGGTAATTCAGGATTTGTCGTCACGTCAGTTGTTGCTTTTACAGGAGCAAAGGCTACAAAGTGACGGTTTTCTTTCTTACCAGACACAGTTGCGACTGTTGCGCTATCAGAAGTTAAACCAGCAGAATCTGCATAAAGAGTAAATTTACCTTCTTTTTCTGTTGATTTTACAATGACAACCCCTTTACCATTGAAAGCACGTCTTTGCCATGTTCCATCTGCTTGAGCTTTGTAGCGTTCACGACTAGCTTGTTCTCCATTATCCACACCAACGATTTGTCCCTGACCATGAAGATTGAAATGAACAAGATTGTTAGCTGTTGGAACCACATTCCCATCACCATCAACAATTTCGTAATGGATGTAGGATAGGTCTTTTCCATCTGCAGTGATAACATGCTCTTCTTTAGTCAGACGAACTCTTGCTGGCTCCCCAGCAGTTGTCACACTATCACGCGCAATTTCATTCCCATTTTCATCTCGAGCAATCGCAGTCAGTGTACCTGGTTGGTATTTCACAAGCCACTCAAGATACAATTCACTTGGTTTAGCCCCCTCATGATATGGACGTCCATCTTCTGTCGTTTTCTTAGTAAATTCCTTTTTACCAAGTGACTCTCCATTTAAGAACAATTCGACGCTTGCAGCATTTGAGAAGGTACGAACCGGAACCTTTCCATCAACCAGCATCTTGCGTTCCTTAAGGGTCTCTTCAGTCCAGTTCCAATGTGGTAAAATGCGAACAGTTGGCTTTTCTTTAGCACTATACCATTCACTACGGTAAAGGTAGAAATCATTCTTTGGTAAACCAGCCGTATCGATGATACCAAAGTAAGAACTTTTTACAGGTGTATTATCTTGGTTATGCCATGGAGTTGGTTCACCGATATAGTCAATTCCTGTCCAGATAAATTGTCCAGCATAGCCAGCACGATCACGGTCAAAAGTCCATGATTCAGTAGCTGTTCTTCCCCATCCAACACGGTCATTACCATAGTCAGATTGTTCATAGTGACGATTTGGACGATTGTCGTGTCCAAGGATTTGAGCAGGGTTATAATAAGAATCACGCGTTCTAGTAGCTGAAGAGGTTTCAGAACCATAAATGAGCCAGTCTGGATGAGCACTACGAACCGCATCATAAAAACGTTCACCATAGTTCATACCGACAGCATCCATGATTTCTGCGAGTTTCAAGAAATCACCTGTCGCTGCACGACTAAATTTATTTTCACCCATGGTGACATAACGTTCAGTATCAATCGCCTTGATAATAGCCTTCAGACGTTTAGCTGTCTCGATAGAACGAGGACTACCATTTGCCTCTTCCACCTCATTTCCAAGAGACCACATTACGATAGACGGATTGTTCTTATCACGTTCTACCATTGTTCTAAGATCAAAATCAGACCACTTCTCACCCTTCTTAGCTTCAGGATGAGTTGCATCTTGATCAAAGAACCGTCCATAGTCGTAAGTCTTCTTGCCACCATACCAAGTATCAAAAGCTTCCTCTTGAACCAAGAGACCTAAACTAGCTGCAGCATCAAGCAACTGAGGACTCGCTGGATTGTGGGTTGTTCGAATAGAGTTAACTCCCATATCTTTCAAGAGTTTTAATTTACGATAGGTAGCCTTATAATTCTCTTCTGCCCCCAAAGCTCCATTGTCATGGTGAATACTTACCCCGTGGAATTTCATACGTTCACCATTCAGAGAGAAACCTTCCTTCGCAGTCCAATTGAAATAACGGTAACCAAATGTATCTTCTGTTACATCAACTAGTTGACCTTCTTTATAAACCTTTGTTTTCAGCACATACAGTTGTGGATGATAACTTTTTGTCGTCCAAAGAGTTGGTTTATTAACTAGGATTGTTTGTCTGAAATCTGCAGTTTCATTTTCTGCTAAATTCTTCGTTTCAGAGCGGACTAATTCTGAAACAACCTTACCTTCCTTAGTAAAAATTTGTTGTTCCACAAAGACTTTAGTAGCCTTTTTATCCGTATTTTTAATCCTACTCTGAACCTGTGTTTCAACATTCCCTTCTTTTTGCTCAGCAAGTTTTGGTGTAGTGATATGATTACCATTTTCGGCAACATGAACTTTATCACGATAACTAAGGGTTACATCACGATAAATCCCACTTCCTGAATACCAGCGACTACTTGGTTGCTTATTGGTCACTTGAACAGTAATTGAATTTTCACTACCATCCTTGTTTAAAAATTCTGTGATATCATATGAAAAATGATTATAGCCGCTTGGATAATGTCCGACAAATTTACCATTTACATAGACTTTTGAATCCATGTAAACCCCATCAAAATTGATACGAACATCCTTATTCTTGTCAGCTTCATTTAATGTGAAAGTCTTACGATACCAAGCTGTTCCACCATTTAACTGGCCACCCTCATTACGCGCGGGAGATTTGTGATCAAAGTCAAAATAAATACTCCAATCATGAGGAAGATTCAATTTAGACCAATCATGAACATCCACATCTTTTTTTGAAAAATCTCCTTGGGCATTTAGTTTAAAATACCAATCTTTATTAAAATCTTGTTTTCGTTCCGATAATAGCTGTTTTTCCTTTTCAACTTCGGCTTTGTTTGACTCTCTAGACAGCACCAGCACTTGCGATTTTTCAGAAGAAGGTTTAATCTCTGTGTCTGCTTTCACTTGGTCCTTTTCAGAAGTTTTTTTAGAATCCTCTTTCACTTCTGTTCCAGCTGTTACTGCAGATTCAACAGGCTTTGGATTTGCCTCTTCAGATTTCTGTTTGTTATCAGCCTTGTTTCCTTCTTCTACTTTATTTGGAGTTTCCCCTTTAGGACTAACCAATTCACGACTACTCTCGTTAATAGGTGTAGTAGGTTCTGTATCCTTAGTCACTTTGTCTTCTGCCGATTCAGCTTTTGGTTTTACAAACTCACGCCCACCATTCTCATCAGCCTTTGCAATAGCAGCTGCCACATCATCAGGAAGCTTATCTAAAGGTTGAGCTTGATGAACAGTTGTTTCTTCTGTTTTAGCATTGGATGAAGCCACCTCCTCAGCTTGTACAGCAGAAATACCAAATATACTAGCCCCAATCATTACAGATGCCGCACCTATTGCAAATTTACGAATGCTATAATGACAACGTTTATCAAAAAGTCTTTTGTTCATTAAAATCCTCATTTCTTTTTCTTGATACAAAGTAAGCGTTTACTTTATTTTAAAAAATAACCTCCTTCTGAATACACAAACAAGTACCAAGTTCGATAATATATTTTATATATTAAATATATCAAAATACACCTAAAATTGCAATCACTTTCATCGTTTTTTTCCTCAACTATCCTTTACCTGATTGTTTTAAGACAATCCGATACACTTTTTTAGTCCACTCTTCCAAACCTTCTCCATCATGGTCAAGATAATACACCCTATCTAGTAATCGACTTGGAATAATATTTTCAAAGTGGCTCTTATTATGAGTTGGAATAATGCAAATATACAACTCACTAAATAAATTAAGCATGTCCTTAATTTTTGCAACATGGTAACCATCAAAAATATAACCAGGAACTTTAATCAAATCTGTATAGATAAAATGAAAACTCACTCCAGGAATAAACTTGTCTTGTAATTCTTTCTCTGAAGGAGCTCGACCTAATAAACGCTCCATCGCTAATCGATAACCAGAACTTGTATTTGACCATCCTAACATGACATAGTCAAAATAATCTTTCGGATCAGATGCAGCATTTCGACTATCCAAAACCAACCCCTCAGCATCTCGACCAAAGGCTTTCACTGCAGATAAGAGCTGACCAGTTTTAAGAATAGAAATCGCTGCGTCTATAGTCGTAGTATGGCTACAGTAGTCTGAAGTCACTAACCTCTTATGTAGATCATAAGTCGAGGCTACTCTTTTATCTGTAGGGGTAAATGGTGGCAGAAAAGGATGCTGACAGAGGTAATCTAAAATTTCTTTTTTTAAACAAGAATCAGTACACTCGATACTTGTTTGACGTTTATGAAGTTTTTCGTAAGCTATAAATTTAGCAATTTTTTCTAATTCCCACTCTTGAATATTTGGATAATCAATTAGTGCTAAGTGATATATTCCATCCCATTGCAAACTATATTCTCCATTATAAATTTTTAAAATCATCTAACCACCTCACTTTACTATACTACAAAAGGAGGTTCAGACCTCCTTTTATCTATTTTCCCTTAAATTCCGCAAAGGTCTGTAAAATTTTAGCTGCCACTGCTGGAGAAGGTTCTCCTTTTAGCTCAAATGTTTCATCTGCATATGGAGTAAGGACTGCGAAATTTCCTATCTGGACTGAATAGAGGGATGTTTTAAACAGTTCAATATCATTTTGGTCATTTCCAAAAGCAATGAAGTTCTCTCCACACAACTTTTCAACAGTTGTCGCCTTATGAGTATCCCAGGGATTGACATAAAGACACTTTTCATGAGCATGATAAGACAGATGAGCCTGCCCCAGTCTTTCTAACTGACCAAGCAGGTCATCAAGTAAATCCTCATGGTCTCCCATATAAACGACTACCTTAATCGGAGTACCCAAGTCCTCAAGTTTCTGATGACGAGCTACCTTTAGGGGATCCACACTAGAGATAAATGGAATCTTCTCCACGATCTGACCACTATAGTCAAAGCAATCATCTGCAAAGAAAGGGAGATTATAAGTCTGGCAATAATCTACTAGCGCCTGATAAACTCTAGCATCGAGATTCCTTTCGAAGATAGCCTGTCCCAGATGGTAGGCTACGCCTCCATTCAAACCTATAACCAAGCGCTGACTGAGTTCAGGACCTAATAAACCCAAGCAGTCCCGATAAGAGCGGGCTGAGGCAAACACAAGCTCATGCCCATAATCTTCAGCCTTTAAAAGAACCTGCTTAATCTCCTCATCTATGGTCATGTAGTCAAAAGACAGTGTTCCATCAAGGTCAAATACGAATTTCATCTTCCTAGTCCTTGTTTAGTGTTCGAAGCGCTGCCTGATAGGTTTGCTCCATTAGCATGGTAATCGTCATAGGACCAACTCCACCAGGTACAGGTGTGATGTGACTAGCCAGTGGTGCAACAGCATCATAATCAACATCTCCACAAAGCTTGCCATTTTCATCTCGGTTCATCCCAACGTCAATGACAACCGCTCCTGGTTTGACAAAGTCAGCAGTCACAAACTTAGCACGACCGATAGCAACGACAAGAATATCTGCTTGCGATGCTACTTGAGCTAGATCTTTTGTACGGGAATGAGTTAGAGTAACAGTAGCATTCTTGTCTAAAAGAAGCTGAGCCATTGGCTTTCCAACGATATTCGAACGACCGATAACAACCGCATTTTTACCTTCCAACTCAATCCCATATTCATGAAACATCTCCATAATTCCTGCAGGTGTCGAAGGAATCATAACTGGATGACCAGACCAAAGACGCCCCATGTTTAGCGGATGGAAACCATCTACATCCTTTTCTGGGTCAATGGCTAATAAAACCGCCTCTTCATCGATATGTTTGGGTAAAGGTAACTGAACCAAAATCCCATGCCAAGCTGAATCTTGATTATAGTTAGCAATCAAGTCCAACAATTCCGCTTGGGTAATAGTATCTGGAACTCGCACAACTTCACTACGGAAGCCAGCAGCAAGAGCTGACCGTTCCTTGTTGCGAACGTAAACTTGGCTGGCAGGATTGTCCCCCACCAAAATCACCACCAAGCCTGGAACTAGACCTGTTTCTTCTTTTAGTTTGGCAGTCTTTTCAGCCAACTGTCCTTGTAACTTAGCTGCAAGAGCCTTCCCATCAATAATCTGTGCCATATTTCTTCTCTTTTCTATCAAATATCTTCTATTATATCAAAAAATACCTTGGCATTCTAACACTTCTTGACTAATAGACCTTATAGTTTGAAACTATAAGAAAAAGCTCTTATCGAGCTTTTAGTGCCTATTTATCTTAGGCAAGTCTATCATGCTTTCTTTTTGACCTTGGGAACAGGCAAAACTTCGTACATCTCCTTGATTAATCTCGTTAGAAATGACTTGTCTTCAAGGTCTTCTAGTAAAATCATCTCCTTAGCTCCTTCATAAGGACGTTCAAGTCTTGTCTGGCCCAGTTGATCCATGATCACCTTCACAGGCTTCAATAACAAACGATTATCATAGATTCCCCCAATAATCTTCCCACGATAATAAAGGATATACTCTCCCATCATTTGACGATAACTCATCTCCTCTAGCTCCGAAAACTGATCGAGAATAAAGGCTAAATATTCCTTACTTGAAGCCATGATTTCTACTCCACTTCTTCTAAAAATGAGGTCTTACAAAACCTTACTCAAAAAATCCTTGGTCCGTTGTTCTTGGGTTTGGTCAAAAACCTCCTCTGGCCTTCCATCTTCAACAACAACCCCATCTGCCATAAAGATGACACGGTCTGCTACCTCACGCGCAAAACCCATTTCATGAGTCACAATCACCATGGTCATCCCTGACTTGGCAAGGTCTTGCATCACAGCTAGAACTTCTCCAACCATCTCAGGGTCTAGGGCTGAAGTCGGCTCATCAAAAAGCAAAACATCTGGTTCCATAGCAAGTCCACGTGCAATGGCAATCCGTTGTTGCTGACCACCTGACAAACTCTGTGGATAGGCCGTCGCCTTATCTGGTAGGCCAACTTTTTCTAGCAGTTCTTGCGCTCTTTTCTCCGCTACTTCCTTGCTTTCCCCTTTGGTTTTGATTGGAGACAGGGTGATGTTTTCCATGACCGTCATATTTGGAAAGAGGTTGAATTGTTGAAATACCATGCCCATCTTTTCACGCATAGCAAAAAGATCATTCTTCTGATCCGTAATATCGACTCCTTCAAAGATAACCTTTCCCTTACTTGCTTCCTCGAGAAGATTCATCGAACGAAGGAGGGTTGATTTCCCGCTACCTGACGGACCGATAATTACCACGACTTCCCCTCTTTTGATCTCAAGGTCAATCCCTTTCAAGACTTCATTTTTCCCAAAAGACTTATGTAGTTCTTCAATTTTAATCAAGGTTTCTGTCATTATTTTTTGTCTCCTTGTCCAATGTAATTTTCAAATGCCTTCAAAGCCACGGTCAAAACAGAAGTCATAATCAAGTAATAAAAGGCTGCAAATAAAAGGGGAGTCAACGGTAAATAAGTTGTTGTCGCTACTGTCGTTGCACCATTCCACAACTCCATCACCCCAATCGCTGACAAGAGGGAACTATCCTTGATAATGGTGATGAATTCATTTCCCAGCGCTGGTAAAATATTCTTAATTGCCTGTGGCAAAATGACATAACGCATGGCATTTTTGGGACGAATACCCAAGGAATAAGCCGCCTCCAACTGCCCTTGAGGAACTGCATTGATCCCTGCACGAACGGTTTCAGACACATAAGCACCACTGTTCATCGAGATAATCAGAATACCAGGAATCAAACGAGAAAGGTCCACACCTAAAATTCCCACTTGGATAGTCGGAGCGTTGATATGCATAAGGGCAAAGGCAATCATAATCTGAACCATCATCGGAGTTCCACGGAAAATCCATACATAGACATTTGCAAACCAAACAAGCGGTTTAAAGCGTGATCGCTGAGCAAAGGCCAATAAGACACCTAGAATGGTACCGAAAAAGACTACCAGAATTGAAATCACTACAGTGATAAGAGCACCATAATTAAAATAAGGTAAATACTTTGGTAAAAAGGAAAAATTCATATAAACTCAGCTTTCTAAATATCAGATTGTATGATTATAACATGTATTGAATTAAAATTCAATCTTTTCCCACTGATTTTCACCAATAATTTTATGCAAAAGAGAAATAGCGAGAAATCTTAGTTTTTTCTAGTCAAGTCCCCGTGGTTTATGGTAAAATAGTAACGATAAGAAATGGAGGAGAATCATAATGGAATCACATTTGGTTAGAATCATCAACCGCCTAGAAGCTATGACAAAAGATGGCGGAAATCTAAAACGTAATTTTGAACGTGAAGGAGTTGTTGTTGCAGAAGTTGCATACAGCTATGACGAAGAAAATGGATCACTCTTCACCCTTCGCGATGTTGAAGCACGTGAAACCTATACCTTTGATAGTATTGACTTGATTGCAATGGAGATCTACGAACTCCTTTACTAATAAAAAATCAGCAGGGAAAACCTGACTGATGAACGAGAATCCTTTTTGTCCCTGCAAATGGGATTTTTTCTTATCATCAACTGCAAAGATTTTTATAAAGAACTTCTCTCGAAAACTTCCTGGCCTAATCTTTTTACTTGCTTTACACCTTAATCATGCTATAATGAGAGTATAAAACTTTGACTATTTTTGACCTTTTTATTAAGCCAAGAATAAGAATGAAATGAGGTAGATGTATGCTCTGTCAAAACTGTAAAATAAACGACTCAACAATTCATCTGTATACCAATATCAATGGACAACAAAAGCAAATTGATCTCTGTCAAAATTGCTATAAAATTATCAAAACGGATCCAAACAATACCCTCTTTAAAGGAATGACTGACCTAAACAATCGAGACTTTGATCCTTTTGGAGACTTTTTCAATGATTTGAATAATTTCAGGGCTTCTTCAAATAACGTTCCCCCAACTCAATCAGGTGGAGGATATGGGGGTGATGGGGGATACGGACCTCAAAAACGTGGTCCACTTCAAACACCTCCTCCTAGCCAAGAAAGAGGGCTCCTAGAGGAATATGGTATCAACGTGACTGAAATAGCTCGTCGAGGAGATATTGACCCTGTTATCGGCCGAGACGAGGAGATTATCCGCGTTATCGAAATTCTCAACCGTCGAACCAAAAACAATCCTGTCCTTATCGGAGAACCAGGTGTTGGTAAAACAGCCGTTGTTGAAGGTCTAGCTCAAAAAATTGTCGATGGCGATGTTCCCCATAAACTCCAAGGCAAGCAGGTCATCCGTCTGGATGTGGTCAGTCTAGTTCAAGGAACAGGGATTCGAGGCCAATTTGAAGAGCGTATGCAGAAGCTCATGGAAGAAATCCGCAAACGCGAGGACATCATTCTCTTTATCGATGAAATCCATGAAATTGTCGGTGCAGGATCTGCTGGCGATGGCAATATGGATGCAGGAAATATCCTCAAACCTGCCCTTGCCCGTGGTGAATTGCAACTGGTCGGTGCCACTACTCTCAATGAATACCGTATCATTGAAAAAGATGCTGCTCTAGAGCGCCGTATGCAGCCTGTCAAGGTAGATGAACCAACTGTCGAAGAAACCATCACCATCCTCAAAGGGATTCAAAAGAAATACGAAGACTACCATCACGTCAAGTATACTGATGCTGCTATCGAAGCTGCTGCAAATCTTTCCAACCGCTACATCCAAGACCGCTTCTTGCCAGACAAGGCTATTGACCTTTTAGACGAAGCCGGTTCAAAGATGAATCTGACGCTGAACTTTGTTGATCCTAAAGTGATTGACCAGCGCTTGATTGAGGCTGAGAATCTCAAGGCTCAAGCTACACGAGAGGAAGACTTTGAAAAGGCTGCCTATTTCCGCGATCAGATTGCCAAGTACAAGGAAATGCAGAAAAACAAGGTGACCGATCAGGATACTCCTATCATTAGCGAGAAAACAATCGAACACATCATTGAGCAGAAAACCAATATTCCTGTTGGAGAACTCAAAGAAAAAGAACAGGCTCAGCTTATCCATCTAGCAGACGACCTCAAAGCTCATGTCATTGGTCAAGATGAAGCTGTCGATAAGATTGCCAAGGCCATCCGTCGTAATCGTGTTGGACTTGGAACTCCTAACCGCCCAATCGGAAGCTTCCTCTTTGTCGGACCAACTGGTGTCGGTAAGACAGAACTTTCCAAACAACTAGCCATTGAACTCTTTGGTTCTGCTGACAGCATGATTCGCTTTGATATGAGTGAATACATGGAAAAACACAGTGTGGCTAAATTGGTCGGAGCCCCTCCAGGCTATGTAGGCTACGATGAAGCTGGTCAGTTAACGGAAAAAGTTCGTCGCAATCCTTACTCACTCATCCTTCTCGATGAAGTTGAAAAAGCCCACCCAGATGTGATGCACATGTTCCTCCAAGTCTTGGACGATGGTCGTTTGACTGATGGGCAAGGACGAACAGTTAGCTTTAAGGATGCCATCATTATCATGACCTCAAATGCGGGTACTGGTAAAGCCGAAGCCAGCGTTGGTTTTGGAGCTGCTCGTGAAGGTCGAACCAACTCTGTTCTCGGTGAACTCGGCAACTTCTTTAGTCCTGAGTTTATGAACCGTTTTGACGGCATCATCGAATTTAAACCTCTCAGCAAGGACAACCTTCTCCAAATCGTCGAACTCATGCTAGCAGATGTCAACAAACGCCTCTCTAGCAACAATATCCACCTTGATGTGACAGACAAGGTCAAGGAAAAGTTGGTTGACTTGGGATATGATCCAAAAATGGGGGCACGCCCACTCCGCCGTACCATTCAAGACCATATCGAGGACGCCATCACTGACTACTACCTTGAAAATCCAAGTGAAAAAGACCTCAAGGCAGTTATGACAAGTAATGGTAAAATTCAGATCAAATCTGCCAAAAAAACTGAAAAAATAGAAGAGATTGCTTCTGAAATAGAAGAATAAAACGATCTAACAGGTGCAGGAAGTCTATCATTTTCTGCACCTTTTTTTACTAAAATAACTGTTTATTCTTGACAGCTCGCCCCTCGTCCATTATGATAATAATAAAGATACTAGAGAATGAGGAAAGTTCTATGGCAAACCCAACTTTTGGTGAAAAAAGAGAGAATGTGACCTACCTGCCCCGCTACGGCGTTTACGTAGTTATTCCTGATCCAGAAAAAAAACAAATTGTCTTAGTTCAAGCTCCTAATGGTGCTTGGTTCTTGCCAGGCGGAGAAATTGAAACAGGTGAAGACCATCAAGAAGCACTGAAGAGAGAACTAATCGAAGAACTTGGCTTTACAGCTGAAATCGGAAGCTATTTCGGACAAGCTGATGAGTATTTCTACTCTCGCCACCGTGACACCTACTACTACAATCCAGCTTATCTCTATGAAGCCACTTCTTTCCAAGAAGTACAAAAACCATTAGAAGATTTTAATCATATTGCTTGGTTTCCTATTGATGAAGCAATTGAAAAACTCAAACGTGGTAGCCATAAATGGGGAATTGAAGCTTGGAAAATTCAGCATAGAATTGACTAAAATACACGATTTTATCCAAAAAGTGCTATAATAGAGTTAGAAAATCGGAGGAACTATTATGAAGCTTATCAACACGACTAATTCACACTCGCAACTTGTTAAAAGCCAATTAGAAAGTACTGACGCAACTCTTGTTGAGGTCTATTCTGCTGGAAACACAGATGTGATTTTCACACAAGCTCCGCTTCACTATGAAATCCTCATTTCCAACAAACACCGTGCTATTCGTGAACCAGAAATCGAAACCATTCAAGATTTCTTCATGAAACGCAAAATCGATAAAGATAAGATCGATGAAGCTAATATCAAGACCCTCTACTCTGATAAATTGATTGAAATTTCTATTCCTACAAAATAAGAAAACCAGCTTAGAGCTGGTTTTCTTTTGCAAAAAGCTTGGTAACATTACCAAGCTTTTTCATTTTATTTCACAGCTTCTTTCAAAGCATCTACCTTATCCAAACGTTCCCACGGAAGGTCAATATCTGTACGTCCCATGTGTCCATAAGCCGCTGTTTGAAGGTAAATTGGACGTTTGAGGTCTAGCATTTGGATAATTCCTGCTGGGCGAAGGTCAAAGATTTGACGCGCTGCTTTTTCAAGCTTGCTTTCAGCTACTGTTCCTGTACCAAAAGTATCGATACGAACAGAAACAGGCTGGGCAACACCGATAGCGTAGGCCAATTGCACTTCTGCCTTCTTAGCAAGGCCTGCTGCAACGATGTTCTTGGCAATGTAGCGAGCTGCATATGACGCAGAACGGTCCACCTTCGTCGCATCCTTACCAGAGAAGGCACCACCACCATGACGAGAGTAGCCTCCATAAGTGTCCACGATAATCTTACGACCAGTCAAGCCTGAGTCTCCCTGAGGTCCACCGATTACAAAGCGACCAGTTGGATTGATGAAGAATTTTGTTTGTTCATCCAAGTAAGAGACTGGAATCACTTCCTTAATCACCTTGTTAATGACGTCCTCGTGGATTTGTTCATTGCTAACTTCTGGATCGTGCTGAGTTGAAATAACGACTGTATCCACACGTACTGGACGATCATTTTCATCATACTCAACCGTAACTTGTGATTTAGCATCTGGACGGAGATAGCTGATTTCACCAGACTTACGAAGTTCTGCCAAACGACGAACCAACTTGTGACTAAGTGAGATTGGTAAAGGCATGAGTTCTTCTGTCTCATCCACTGCAAACCCAAACATAAGACCCTGGTCACCAGCTCCAATCAAGTCAAGTGGATCTTGATCTGCATTTCCACGAACTTCCAAGGCTTCGTTAACACCTTGGGCGATATCTGGTGACTGCTCAACAAGCGATGGATGAACTCCAACTGTTTCCGCAGAAAAACCATACTCTGTATTGGTGTAACCAATCTCTGCAATGGTATTACGAACCACACGGTTAATATCCACATAGGCATTTGTAGAAATTTCACCAAAAACGTGGACAGAACCAGTGTATACAGCTGTCTCAGCAGCAACGTGCGCTTCTGGATCCTCTGCTAAAATAGCATCCAAAATCGCATCTGAAATTTGGTCTGCAATCTTATCCGGATGCCCCTCAGATACAGATTCAGACGTGAATAATTTACGTTCTGACATAAAAATGTCCCCCCTTAAAAAATATTGTTATAGAGTTACAAAGTACTGATAGGTATCTCTACAGTCTAAGAGTTACGACGCGAAAGAAATAAAACGATACTTTTTTATTTCTGAAGCTAGTAAGGCGCATAAGGTGACCGCATTATAGTAGCAACCGTAGAAGGACGAGTGACTTTGGAGCCGTCATTCTATGCGAGTTACAAAGTACTGATAGAAATTTCTACCATCTTATCGGGACTATATAACCTTATCATTATACCACTTTTTACTTTTTTTTGCAGTATTTTTGAAAATTCATAAAACGAAGTTAGAAAAAGGAGCCATTCAGCTCCAATTTTATCCTTAGAAAGTTTGGCGTTTGGCTTTACGCTCGGCACGACCACGTGCACGATTTTCAGCACGCTTGGTTTTGCGACGTTTTTCATCCACCGCCCATTGGATCTTCTTCTTATAGCCTGGTTTGACTTTTTTCTTTTTCTTTTTAACCAAGCCAATTATTTCAATATCAAGCTTATCCTGCTTCTTTTCACGATTGGCGCGACGATCACGGTCATAGGTATCTTGGAATTCTCCGTCTTTGACCATCTTAGGAATAAACTTGATCCCTAATTTCTCCAACTCACGAATATCCGAGTCATCACTTGGCTGGTAAAGGGTAATAGCTGTACCAGGTAGACCATTGCGCCCAGTTCGACCAACACGGTGGACAAAGAAGGACAAATCTTGCGGAATGGCATCATTGATGACATGACTGACACCTTCAATGTCAATTCCACGCGCTGCCAAGTCCGTTGCGACAATGTACTCAAAATCGAGATTTTTCACCTGATTCATGATCCGCTTACGCTCACGAGGGGCAATATCTCCATGAATCTTAGCCACCTTCAATCCTTGAGCAGTCAAATAAGAATGCAATTCATCTGCCCGCGTCTTGGTATTCACAAAAATCATAGCCAGATAAGGTTGCATAACTTGAGTTAACTCATAAATCTGAGCATTCTTGTCACGACCCTTGGTCGAAATCAACCAGTTATCAATGGTATCAGAAATGACAGTTTTGGTCTTGATTTTCTCCATAACAGGATTTGACAAATATTTTTTCAGGAAGGGCTGCAACTTCTGTGGAATAGTTGCTGAAAAGACCATGAATTGCAAGTCTTTTGGAAGACTTCCAGCAATCTTATCAACGGTTTCCAAGAATCCCATATCTAAGGTCATATCGGCTTCATCGACAACAAAGGTCTTGGCCTTGTGAATGGCTAAATCACCAGATTTGACCAAGTCATAGATACGCCCTGGAGTCCCGATGACAATATGGGGTTGGCTACTGGCAAGTTTTTCAATCTGACGCGCCTTATCCGTACCACCCACATAATTAACCACACGGACTTCGACATCTGAGTGAGCTGCAATCTGACGAGCTGCTTGGTAAATCTGAGTAGCTAACTCACGACTTGGAGCCGTAATGACCGCTTGCACACTATCACTAGTTTCATCTAATTGCTGGAAAATGGGTAGCAAGAAAGTGTGGGTCTTTCCTGAACCTGTTTTTGACTCGCCCACCAAATCACGACCCGCCAATACAATAGGGATTAATTTTTCTTGTACCTCTGTTGGAGTTGAGAATTTTAACTCTTCCAAGACTTCTGCTATATAATTTTTAAATTGAAATTTCGTAAATGACATATTATCCTCAATTCTATTCTTCCAACCATTATACCATATTTTGTTCTTTTTCTGTAGCCACACTTATCTGACCGATCATAAGGCTCTCAACTTCTCCAATACCTCTCTTAGACTTGAGATCACACATTTGCTTTCTATCCAAAATGCAAAAAGAGAAGACCGAATTGGTCTTCTCTCAGCCTTTAGCTTGCGACTCAGATAGATTTGTTAAACAATCAAGCAGGTGCTTAAGAATCTTTTAAAAGTCGAAAGTTTCTAGATAAAATTAGTGCTTAATCATCTTCACGCTTGCGACCAAGAAGCAACGCTGCTAGACCTGCAAGAAGAGAGCTAGTCATTAGACCAGTGAGTGAAAGTGGTGCAGTGCTACCTGTATTTGGCAATGTAGCTTGTTTTTCCTTTTCTCCTGCTGGACTTTGAGCTGGTGGATTCTCTTCAGGTTT
Organism: Streptococcus oralis; assembly: GCF_026782285.1. GTDB lineage: Bacteria > Bacillota > Bacilli > Lactobacillales > Streptococcaceae > Streptococcus > Streptococcus oralis_CG. The sequence goes on along the minus strand of NZ_JAKUWG010000001.1, from coordinate 2,589 downwards.
TCTTGGTTGAAGTCTATTTACCTGATTATTATCAGCCCCCTGCTCTTCCCCTAGCTTCACTGGTGGAACTGGATTTGGTTGAGGTACTGGTTGCGGAACCGGTTGTGGTTGTGGCGTTGGTGCAGGCTGTGGTTGTGGACTAGGATCTTGCTTAGCTTCAAAGACCCACTTACCGACGAAGGTTAGATTTGCCCCCTCTTCCACTTCTTGGTAACCTAGGAATGTCCATGTACCATTTGCAACAGCTACCTCTACAGGCATCGGTGCTTCTGGAACAAAAGCAATCGCTGCAGAAGAACTTGTAGTATATGTTCCACTTTGTGGAAGTAAGCTCAATACTTCTGCTGGCAAGTTATTGTCTGCTGTCGCACTTTCGAAGCGGTAAATCACTTTATAGGTTTCAGTTACCGGCGCAGGCAAAACATTAACTGGTACAGGAACTTCAGTAGAAGAACCATCTGGATAGTCAACTCGTACCTTACCTGTGTAAGTTCCTGGTTTTGTTGTGTCAATTTGACCTGCAGGTGTGATATCAACTACCTTAGTGCCAGCTGGAAGGCTTGGCAAGTTCGTCACATTATCGGTCAAGTCAGGTGTTTGTCCAACCTTGATAGTTTCTTCCGTTACTTGAGGCGTATAAGTTTCAGCATTTGTCGGATTCGCCTTGAATTCCCACTTACCGACGAAGACTACATTAGCCTTATTGACAACGGCGCTAGCTGCGTCGTAACCCTTGAAGGTCCAAGTGCCATCATTCACAGTATCTGTGTATGTGGTTTGAGATGGTTGCTGTGCTGAAACAGTATTACCATTCACATATGTTGCACTGTCGCTTGGTGTTAATGCTGCGATGGCTGCTGGAAGAGCCTTACCTGCTGTCTCGCTCTCGAAGCGATAAGTAGCTTGGTACTTCTTAGCTTCAAAGGACCATTTCCCTACAAACTCTACATCGGACTTGTTGACAACGGCGCTAGCTACGTCGTAACCCTTGAAGGTCCATGTGCCATCGTTCACAGTATCTGTGTAAGTGGTTTCCGCTGGTTGTTGAGCGGAAACAGAGGCACCATTCACATAAGTTGCACTGTCACTTGGAGTCAAGGCTGCGATGGCTGCTGGAAGAGCCTGACCTGCTGTGGCGCTCTCGAAGCGGTAAGTTAATTGATACTTGTTAGCTTCAAAGGACCATTTCCCTACAAACTCTACATCGGACTTGTTGACAACGGCGCTAGCTGCGTCGTAACCCTTGAAGGTCCAAGTGCCGTCGTTCACTGCGTCGGTGTAAGTGGTTTGGGATGGTTGTTGAGCGGAAACAGAGGCACCATTCACATAAGTTGCACTGTCGCTTGGAGTCAAGGCTGCGATGGCTGCTGGAAGAGATTTCCCTGATGTTGCGCTCTCGAAGCGATAAGTAGCTTGGTACTTCTTAGCTTCAAAGGCCCATTTTCCTACAAACTCTACATTTGCCTTGTTCACGACTGCATTGGCTGCGTCGTAACCCTTGAAGGTCCATATGCCGTCGTTCACTGCATCGGTGTAAGTAGTTTGGGATGGTTGTTGAGCGGAAACAGAGGCACCATTCACATAAGTTGCACTGTCGCTTGGAGTCAAGGCTGCGATGGCTGCTGGAAGAGATTTCCCTGATGTTGCGCTCTCGAAGCGGTAAGTAGCTTGGTACTTCTTAGCTTCAAAGGCCCATTTTCCTACAAACTCTACATTTGCCTTGTTGACAACGGCGCTAGCTGCGTCATAGCCCTTGAAGATCCATGTGCCGTCGTTCACTGCATCGGTGTAAGTAGTTTGGGATGGTTGCTGAGCGGAAACAGAGGCACCATTCACATAAGTTGCACTATCGCTTGGTGTCAAGGCTGCGATGGCTGTTGGAAGAGTCTTACCTGCTGTCTCACTCTCGAAGCGGTAAGTAGCTTGGTACTTGTTAGCTTCAAAGGTCCATTTCCCTACAAACTCTACATTTGCCTTGTTGACTACAGCGCTGGCTGCGTCGTAACCCTTGAAGGTCCATGTGCCGTCGTTCACAGTATCTGTGTATGTGGTTTGAGATGGTTGCTGAGCGGAAACAGAGTCTCCATTCACATACGAATCACTGTCACTTGGAGTCAAGGCTACGATGGCTGCTGGAAGAGATTTCCCTGCTGTCTCGCTCTCGAAGCGGTAAGTAGCTTGGTACTTGTTGGCTTCAAAGGACCATTTCCCTACAAACTCAACATTTGACTTGTTGACAACGGCGCTAGCTGCGTCATAACCCTTGAAGGTCCAAGTGCCATCGTTCACAGTATCTGTGTATGTGGTTTGAGATGGTTGCTGAGCGGAAACAGAAGCACCATTCACATAAGTTGCACTATCGCTTGGTGTCAAGGCTGCGATGGCTGCTGGAAGAGCCTTACCTGATGTTGCGCTCTCGAAGCGGTAACTTGCTTGGTACTTGTTAGCTTCAAAGGACCATTTCCCTACAAACTCTACATTTGCCTTGTTGACAAGGGCGCTAGCTACGTCATAACCCTTGAAGGTCCATGTGCCGTCGTTCACAGTATCTGTGTATGTGGTTTGGGATGGTTGCTGAGCGGAAACAGA
>NZ_JAKUWG010000016.1:0-8293 GCF_026782285.1 Streptococcus oralis | reverse complement strand
TCTTCTGAATCAGAACAAGCGAGTCAGAGCGTTTCCGAGTCCGAGTTCTATAGCCTGAGCCAGAGTGAGTGGGAATCGATTTCCGAATCCCAAAGCTCTTCAGAATCAGAGTGGTGGAGTTCTTCTGAATCAGAACAAGCGAGTCAGAGTGTTTCCGAGTCCGAGTTCTATAGCCTGAGTCAGAGTGAATGGGAATCCATATCCGAATCTCAAAGTCACTCAGAATCAGAGTGGTGGAGCTATTCCGAATCGGAGCAAGCAAGTCAGAGTGTTTCCGAGTCTGAGTTCTATAGCCTGAGCCAGAGTGAATGGGAATCGATTTCTGAATCTCTTTCCTTGAGTGAGATGATTTCTCATCTACTTTCTGAGTCCGAGTCGTTAAGTTTGAGCGAAATCCTCTATCTCAGTGAGTCCGAATCCTTAAGTCAAAGTCAACAAATATCTGAATCTTTAAGTCAAAGTCAGAGTGTAGCTGATTCGGTGAGTTTCAGGAAAGCATCCCTATCTCAATCCTATAGTATGTTAGAATCAGAATTTGGTTCCTACAGACAGAGTGTAGCGGAGACAGAAGTATTTGCGCATGACTTGCATACTTCGGAACGTCTGTATAAGAGCCTCTCTGAACTGGATATGAGCCCTCTAACTCACCAGCAAAAAGTGCAAGAAGTGATGACACCTGAAATTTCTGAAGAAGGATCGTCTCAAACACATATTGCTGAGGAGCAACAGGAGCTTGAAAATAGAGAGGAATCAATAAAGAATGTAGATTTGCAAGACTCTCTGAAACATCTGTCTCACTATTCAGAATCAAATGGAACAAATTTAAGGATGACGGAACGCCAACTCTATCACCTACTCAGACCAGGTTCGCAGCCCCTAGCACGTGACTTAAGAAATGTTGCAAGTGAATTGTCTGGTTTGGCTGCTATTACTCAAAAAAGGGAAGATGAGAAATCCTTCTAAACAGAACTTGCAATCATTAAATAGAAATAATAAAAATCAAAAGGAGCCACTATGATTAGAAATATGATGTCAAATAGTAACAAAGGTTTGGGTACTACAGATGTATTACCAGTTGACCAGTCTCGGATAGAAGTTCTGAATGGAACAGTTGACTACAAAAATGTACCTTTAGGATCTTATGATATCCTAGGGAGATTTGCTTCAGTAGGTCAGAGAGACTATACGGAAGAGCTGAATTTAATTCAATCAATGGGTTTTAATGCCTATAGAATCTCGATTTCTTGGGCACGCATCTTTCCAAATGGTGAAGAGCTGCAGCCGAGTGAAGAGGGGTTGAAATATTATGAAGCAATCATCGACGACGTATTAGAAAAAGATATCGAACCTATTGTGACCTTGAGTCACTTTGACCTTCCGCTGAATCTATACGAAAAATATGGAGCTTGGAAAAGCCGCAAGATGATTGAACTCTTTGAGCGTTATGCAGAAGCGGTCTTTCAGTACTTTAAGGACAAAGTGAAGTATTGGATTACCTTCAATGAGTTCAACGTTTTGCACCATTTGCCGTTTCTTGGTGGAGGATTGTCTTTTGGAGCAGATGACAATCAAGAACAGGTGATTTGGCAAGCAGCTCATTATCAATTAGTTGCTTCTGCACGTGCAATCAAGCTTGGAAAAACAATCAACCCAGAGTTTCAGTTTGGTGGGATGATGGTTGTTAGTAAAAACTACAGTCAGCAAACTGAAAATGCTATTGATGTAATGGAAGCAGAAGTCAAAGATAGGGAAAATTATTTGTTTACAGATGTGCAAGTTCGTGGATACTACCCAAATCACTTTTTGCGTCGTTTGGAACGTGATCAAATCGCCTTGGATATTGAAAATGACGACCTCTTTGTCCTAAGAGATGGGAAAATTGACTTTGTCAGCTTCAGTTATTATGCATCAAGCAATTCCCAAGAAGTTTTTATCAACAAATATGCAAATAATGGCCAAAATCAAAATCGCATAGATTCTGTGGGACTTCGTCTCGTGATGAACAATCTTTATGATCGTTACCAAAAACCACTCTTCGTCGTGGAAGATGATGTGGTCTTGGATGATTCAAATAGTGTAGCAACTGAAGAATTGAAAACAAACATCCAAGAGATCGTGAAAACAGTCGAGTATGATGGTGTGGAATTACTTGGCTATACACCACTTACTTGGACGGAATTAAATTTTTAAAATAGGAAGTAATAACTGAATTTCTTCTACCCTAGAAGTAGTGTTCGTATTTTTACTTTTGAAAATGTCTGATCTATCAATCAGACATTTTTTTAGAAATAGATGGACTTTAAGCTAAGTTCGGGTTTTGCTTGATAGCAGCTTAGGATATTTTCCTTGTTTGGAGCTTAGAAAAGAATAGCAATTTGCGCTATTTTATGCTACAATGGGAAGTAGTGGTGTAAATCAGAATAAGTAAGGAATAGAGGGAGCAAAATGAGACTGAAGAAAACATTGTTCGGTAACTACCGTGCTAAGGAAGTCGAAGATTGTATCGAAGCATTAGAGGAAGGATTCGATCGTGAAATTCAAAAGAAGAATGAAAAAATCGAATCCCTACGTAAAAAAATCGACTCTATGAAGAATCAAGAAAAAGAGATCGGTGAAGCAGTCATTTATGCCAAATCTCTTGTCATTGAAGCTCATGATAGGGCTGAAAAAGAAGCTAAAGAAGTTTTAGAAAAGGCACAAAAAGACTACTTGGATACGAGAGAATCTATTCTCGAAGAGATCGATACTCTGACCAAAAAACGGGCAGAGGCTGAGAGATTATATAATTTACAAAAAGAAAAAATTAAAAACATCATTAGTCGAATTGATGATTTTCTAGAACTGGACGATATCGATGGTAAACCAAAAGATATCAAAAAAATTCAAGAATTGCGTAAAGAACTTGATAGACCAGAAGAAGTTGCTAAGGAGAAAGAAGAGGTGGTGCCTGAGAGAGAGAAAGTCCATCTCGAACAACCCCTTGCAAAAACAGGAACAGATAGTACCATCTCTGTCAGCTACATCACTTCACGTCGCGCAAAACCTAAAAAGAAAGACGAAGATAAGTTAGATGATGATAAGGGCAAGAGAATCAAACGTCTTTCAAGAATTAAACGAGATAACTTTTTGTAAGAGGATAATCAAATATGACAATTTATAACATCAATTTGGGGATTGGCTGGGCGAGTAGCGGTGTAGAATATGCGCAGATCTACCGTGCAAAATTGCTTCGTAGTGTTGGCTTAGAAGCGAAGTTCATCTTTATGGATTTTATATCTGCTGATAACATTGAACATTTGACAAAGAATATCGGCTTTGAAGACTCTGAGGTTATCTGGCTTTATCAGCATTTTACAGATGTCAAAATTGCACCGACGACCTATACGTTAGCGCAGGTCTTAGCGAGTTTCGATAAAGAGCCTCTCGAAATTATCCGCGACACCGATATGAAGACGATTCGATTAGTATTTGGTGATGGTGATTTTGTAACTTGTTATGCCTGTGATATGGATAAAGAGTTGATTGAACGCGCCGAAATTGTTTCGCGTGGTTGCCTGATTCAAAAAGAGTACTACACTTATACGAAGAATTTTGTCGAGTATTTTAGTCCGATGAATGGTCATGCGCAATTATATCAACGTACCTGGCTCAATGAAGATGGTAGTGTGGCCTATGAAGAAATCATCAATGAAGTCGATGGTAGACAGGAGACGCAAGTCTATCGTTTCCCAAATCATGTTTTCTATTCTAAGCAAGAGTTTGTCGCGCATTTTATGAGAAGTCTGTCTCTGACGGACAAAGATTTGTTGATCTTAGACCGAGAGACAGATATTGGTCAAGCTATCTTTGCTAATAAGGGCGCTGCAAAGCTAGTCGTAATCGTTCATGCAGACCACTTTAGTGAAAATCCTGCTGAGAAAGACTATATTTTATGGAATAACTATTATGAGTATCAGTTCGAATATGCTGACGAAGTGGACTATATCATTAACTCGACCGATGCGCAAACGAACCTACTCAAAGAACAATTCGCTCAATATACAACCATCAAACCAAAGGAAATCTTGACTATTCCGGTGGGAAGTTTGGATCAATTGCGTCATCCAGAAGGAGAGCGCAAGCCGTTTGGATTGATTACAGCTTCGCGCTTGGCCAGTGAAAAGCATATTGATTGGTTGATTCACTCTGTAGTGAAGGCACATGAGCAATTACCTGAAATCACTTTTGATATCTATGGCACGGGTGGCGAAAGAGATATGTTGGAGCAGTTGATTCATGAGTTAAATGCAGAAGACTATATCCGTCTGATGGGGCATCACCACATGGCAGATGTTTATCAAAATTACTCTGCTTACCTCTCTGCCTCCACAAGTGAAGGATTTGGTTTGACCTTGTTAGAGGCAGTTGGCTCTGGTCTGCCAATTATTGGTTTTGATGTACGTTATGGAAATCCAACCTTTATCCGTGATGGGGAAAATGGCTACTTGATTCCTGAGGCGCGTCCAGATGATCTGGATGCAATGACAACGGAATACGCAGAAAAGATTGTCCAGCTATTTACTCAACATTCCCAAGAAGATCTATCCCGTGTATCCTACGAGGTGGCAGAACCATATCTTGATGAACATATTGCCCAGCGTTGGTATGATCTTGTTCAATCTGCACAGCATCAGTAGGGATTCGAAAAGAAAGGCATAAACACTATGATTTGTTTATTTGAACGCTATGATCAAGCGAGTTTTGATTTACTACGTTCACTTAAGGCAGCTGGGCTAGACTGCCCTGTTGTCGTGATCCGAGACGATGGCTACCTCGCACCTGATGTCGAGTCGCCTTACAGTTACTTTACTGGAGATGTGGCTTCAGAGGACGATCTACCTCTTTATTTTAACCTTGTTCCGAAACCTCATTTGTGGGAAATCCGCTCGAGCAATGTTAATGGTGAAATCTTGGATATGGGTAAGAAACGTGCCAATATCTTTTACCGTCAACCAACACACGAACGTCGCGTGCGTGCAGTTGAGTGGCTGGATGATCAAGGTCGTGTACGCGCTGCAGACATTTACAATCGCAAGGGACGTCTCTTTGCACAGATTACTTATGATGATGCCCAACGTCCAACTCATACACGCTACTTTAATCAAGATAACGTAACGGTGATTATGGAAAATCATCTAACAGAGGATATTGTCTTAACTCTTGATGGAAAACGCCATATTTTCAATTCTAAGCAAGAGTTTGTAATCTTTTACTTGCGATATCGTGGATATGATACAGATCGCATTATCTACAATTCTCTAGCAACACCATTTTTAGTAGCCGTTGGTCTGACTCCGAAAGAAGGACGAGCAGAGGATATTCTCTTCTGGCAGGAGCCGATTGGAGAGGAGTTGCCGGGTAACATGAAAGCAGCGATGCAGTTGCCTCATCGCAACATCCGTATCGCAGTACAGGATAAGCAAGTTTATGATAAGATCCTCAAACTTGCGACACCAAAAGAGAAGAGTTACTTCCGCAATGTTGGTTATCTCTATCAATACCATCGCCTCAATAATATGAATCCAGAAGCTTTGATTCTGACGAATAGTGACCAAATCGAGCAAATTGAGCCACTTTTGACTCAATTACCAAATGTTCATTTCCATATTGGAGCAATCACGGAGATGTCAAGTCGTTTAATGGAATTAAATCGCTATCCGAATATTTCCCTCTACCCTAATATTCGTCCAGCTAAGGTGAATGAGCTCTTTGCTCGCTGTGACTTGTATCTGGATATCAATATCAGTGATGAAATTCTCAATGGTAGTCGAACAGCTTTTGAGAATAATATGCTGATTCTCAGTTTTGAAACGACTTGCCACAATCATCGTTTCGTTGCAGAAAGCCACATTTATCCGGTGGAAAATGTATCAGCCATGGTAGGTAAGATTCAGGGAGTTCTCTCTCTTCCATCTGAGATGGAGGCTGCCCTTGCTAAGCAAAAACAGGCGGCGAATCAGGCTGATCTGGAAGCCTACAAGGCAATTTTATAAGCTAATAAGACAAGGGCTTGCTTTCGATGAAAGCAAGTTCCTTTCTATCAATAGAAAAGGAGGAGCACATGTCTAATAAAGACAATGGCATTTTACAAGAACATATACGAGAACAGCTAGATAATCGAAAGAAACCCCTAAAAAGGGAGAAGCAAGATTTCAGCATGATTGCCGTGCTGGGCGGAGTTCTCTTTCTCGTAACTCTTTTGGTCACACTACTCATGCAGTTGGGACGCTTTTTTTAGGAACTTTTCTGGATGGAGGTGGTCTCCAGAAAAGATGAACCTTGACGATTTGCTCGTCAAGGTTTTTTGTTCCTGTCTAACTGAACTAGGGTGAAAGGGTGGGAAAAGTAGGGATTTCGAAAGATAATAAAATGCTTTCAATTATTTGAGCCTTAAAAGCGAATTTTAGGTAAAAAATTAGGCGTTTTCATTGGTTATTTCGAGTATAAATACTTGAAAAGGAGGAGCCGTTTTGGTAGAATGATAAATGGTATATACTAGATAAAAACAACTGGTATATCCCAGATGGAATCTGCTTTTTCTGAGTCAAAGGGATAAAAACTGAGACTGACTGCGGCTTTTATTGGCTTTGGTTTTGAGAGGGCAGCGCAATTACGCTTTGTTAATGATCATGAGGTTAACAAAGGGTCGCATTTGGATAAAAGAAAGGAATCGAATGTTTCGAAGTAAAAAATTTAACAAAGATTTCGAGATCGTAGATGAGAAAAAGCGTTACAAGCTTTACAAGTCGGGTAAAAACTGGGTAAAAGCCTCGAACTCTCAATTGGATCTCTTCCGTATCGGTGGGATGGGCGAAGTTGTCTCTAGTACCCTGTCAGACACTGAAGAACTTGATCACGCACACCTTAGTTTTAACACGCTAGCGGGTATAGGGGGAATCCTGGCCGCGGGGGCTGCAGGCTTTGTGGTGACTCAAGAGCAAACTGTATATGCGGATGAAACATCTGAGTACAAAGAAAAGGATAAAACAGTCATCGCTGCTGAACCAAAAGCAGCTGAAACAAGTACTAACTCAATCATTGCTCAAGCGCAAGCAGAAGTAAAGAAAGCTCAAGCAGAACAAGCATCTGCCTCAGCTTCTGTATCAGTCAGTCAATCTGTTGAGGCTCAAGTGAGTGCGAGTCAGTCAGCTTCAGTCAGTCAATCTGCCTCAGCAAGTCAGTCAGTTTTAGCTAGTCAGTCAGCATCTGCAAGTGCTTCAACATCAGCAGGTCAGTCAACTGTTCCAGCATCTGAGTCAGCGAGTCAATCAACATCAGCTCCTGCATCAGTCTCAGCAAGCGCAAAAACATCTGCCTCAGTAAGCTCTGCACCATCAGAGTCAGCAAGCGCTCCAGCACCTGCCTCTGTAGCTGAGAGTACATCAGTTGTTAGCGAACCGTCAGCTCAGGCTTCTGTGTCTACCTCAACTTCTGCATCGCTCAACCTTAAGGTCAACCCTGCAGCAAGTCTTGTATCAGGTAGTGCTAACCAAAGTTTGGCAAGTGCAGCTCTTAGCACAAGTCAAGCAGCAACGACCAGCAACAATATCGCAGCTGGTGTTGTAGCGGATAAGAACCAAGCCCAAGGTAAGGATACAACCAAGCAAGCTGAGAAAGACCAAAAAGCAGATAAGGCTGTAAATAATTCACCAAAAGAAGCAGGTCAGTCAGGTTTCCGTAGTGCTGGTTATTCAGGTTTCCGTAGGTTGCCACAACCAGGTGATGAAGGATTTGATTGGGCTCCGAGACTTCAGGTCATAGATGGACCTGGGAATGTTGTTCTCCAACCTGGTCAAAAGTTCAATTTCACTGTAACTATCCATCACAGAAACTCTACAAACCAATTTGTACATCCAGCTAAACTAACTCTGATAGATAACTACAGACGGATTAAACCAAATGGTGACTGGATAACATATAAATTTACTTCTAGTGGCCCTGATGTTAAGATGAGAGTTTATGGTACTGTTCCAGAGAATCCTCAATCACTTACATATTTTGCAGCACTGCAAAATGAGGGAACAAATCAAAGGAGATTCCCGATAAGAGGCTTCTCAATGACTATTGATGGTAACGGTAGCATCTCTAAGTCGACATCAGCAAGCCAATCAGTAAGCTCAAGTCAAAGAGCTTCAGCGAGTGCATCGCTTAGCGCACATCAATCCCACTCAGCTTCTGTATCAGCAAGCATCAGTGCTAGCCAATCAGCATCAAGCTCAGCAACAGCAAGCCAAAGTGCTTCAGCAAGTCGCTC
>NZ_JAKUWG010000015.1:0-15783 GCF_026782285.1 Streptococcus oralis | reverse complement strand
TTCTCATAGTATTTCTCTGTAAAGGCCTGTTCTAACATCGTTTGTATTAGGCGAACAAGAAAGATTAAAAGCAATAATTTCGCTGTTAAAGCCATCTAAAACTGGTGATAAGTAAAGCTTTTGAGTACTTGCTGGAATGACAAACTCAGTCACATCCGTATAGCACTTTTCCATTGGTTTGGCTGCTTCAAATTGGCGCTGAATAAGATTCTCTGCTTTATTGCCAATCTCTCCTTGGTAGGAAGAATACTTCCGTTTCCGACGAATTCGAGCACTTAAACCAAGGACCTTCATCAGACGTTGAACTTTCTTATGATTCACTGTAAAACCACGATTTCTTAGTTCAAGAGTAATTCTACGATAGCCATAATTTCCTTTATAGTCATTATAAATGGCTTGAATTTCATCCTTTAGCTCTTTATCCTTATCTGGTTGATCCAGCTGTCTCAATTGATAATAGTAAGTTGAGCGAGGTAAACGAGCCACTTCAAGAAGTAAATCTAGTCGAAATCCTCCTGAAGCCATTTCTCTAACTGTCTCTGCTTTTCTCGCTCTAAGGCTTCGTCCCTTTCCTCTAACTCTTTTAACTTTTTTAGGTAAGCCACCTCAGTCCGTAAGCGTTCATTCTCCTCTTGGAGTCGCTCTAGTTCTGTCATTTCTTCCCAAGTTTTCTTCCGTTTACGTCCCATTTTAGGTACTCTCCCTCTTGTTTTCTCAACAGTAGTATACGCGTTTTTCTTGTATTTTGCTAGCCAGTTAAGAAGTATCGTACGACTTGGGAGACCGTATTCAAGAGAAACTCTATCTTTAGTCCAGCCTTCATGTAAGACTTTATTAATCATTTCTTGTTTTAAATCAGGAGAATAGTAACGATTTTTCCTTTTTTGACGAACTCTATTCCGTAACGATCAATCAATTTAATCATGTATCTAAGATTAGAATTGTTTATCCCAAATTTATTTGAAAGCTTCTCTAAGCTATATCCTTGTTTTCTAAGTTCATAGATCTGAACTTTATCTTCATAACTCAATTTCATAATAAAAACACCCCAAAAGTTAGATTTTTTCTGTCTAACTTTTGGGGTGCAGTTCATATTGTCTAGAGCGTTTTTGTGTTGTTTAAGAAAATTAGATGTTGGTTTTAGATAACTACACATTTCAGATTTTTTAAACAAGATTTAATTGTTGATAACTAGAAAGGATTATTATGTTTGCAAAAAACAAATTTCAATACTGTATTTACAATCATGAGAGACTAGAACTTCATGAGCTTCAAAAGGAATATCAAAAGGATAAAGCTGGGACAAAACTTAAGTATGAAAACCAATTGTTCGCAATCCTTCATGGATAGAGCGCAAGTTGTTCTCGATAGCTCGAAGATCAGCTTGATGTATTATTCTTTCAGCCATAATATCCCTCTTGTTAATGATTTCTAAATTAATTAGACAAAATTTGGCCATAGAATATTCTTATCTTAAAGAAGTAATTATATACTGAAAAACAGGCCGTAATTACACATGATTCAGATAAAATATAACAGAATTATTTTAGTTTCTTCTTATAGTAATAAGAAAATCATAATTGATACTTTAATTCAACATACTATGAAATGAGAATATGAAGTTTTCTATGAGGAAAATGTGCACTTGATTTGACATTTTAGGGCGTATGAAAACTTTGAATACAGGTTTCTTTCTATCTAAATGTTTTTGCAGATACTTTTTTTGTACAAATTTGTATTACGAGTGTGTAACTGATAGACAGACACTAAAATATATGATAAACTAAAGTAGGAAAAAATTTAAAAGGAGAATCCTTATGTCAGCAATTAGTTTAACTCCAGAACAGTTACAATCTCAGGCGGCAATTTATCTTAGTGCTAAAGATCAAATTGAACAAGCGGTACAAACCGTTAATCGAACAAATGGAGAAATGGCATCACAATGGAAAGGACAAGCATTTAATGCTTACCTTGAGCAATACAACCAGTTGTATACACATGTTCAAAAATTCGAGGAGCTTCTAGTGAGCATCAACCAACAATTGAACAACTATGCTCAAACAGTAGCTGAACGTGACCAACAAGATGCACAAAGCTTTGGTTTGTAGTTGATTTTGAGGAGCGTCAGGGAAACTTGACGCTTATTTTTATACCATGATGAAGAAAATTAAAAAATATCTATTAATTCTTTGTATCGTATTTCCTGTGCTAGTTTATGCAGACGATGGTAGCTTAAAACTTGATACAGATATCATTACAAATAGTACACAGGACACGGTCAAAAATAGGATAGAATCCAAATATGCTCCAAATTTATTTTTAAATCGTACCCAAAAGGTTGTGGACCAGAGAACTCAAACAACAAAAGAACTTTTACAGGGGGCAGAGCAGACTATATTTACCGATAGTGAAAAACATTCTATTTATCGTTTAGAAACTACTGTCGTTAAAACATCATTGTTTAATCAATACACTGTAGAGGAGAAACCCTCTTTTAAACAAAGTGACTATTCAATTTTTAAGGATTGGATGGGAAGTGTATTTACAAGTGTTTTCTTGCTGTTTATGGTTTTGTTGGGAGTCTATCTAGGAAGGAAATGGCATGGATTACGGAAAAATAAAGCTAACTCTAGAGTATAGAGCAAAACAAATAGATATTCGAGTTTCAAAAGCTCTTACTTGGTTAAGATTAGAGGAATTATTAAAAGATACCAAAGTTAGAGAACAGTTGAATTTACCTCTAAATAGTTCGTTTTGTTTCAAAGTTAGAAATAAACAAATTCATATCGAGACAACGGACATCTTGGCTGCTTATCCAGTTAGTGATGGGGATTATATAGAGATTGAAGATGTATCATAGGAGAAAAAAATGTTTGAAGCAGATCAACTACAATTTGTGAGAGAAGACAACCAAATATCAGTTCAAATTTCTTCATCAGGTTATCATAGAGAACAACTTGAATTGATTAAAGAATACTGTCCAGTAGAAATAGTTCAAAAAGATGGAGTTCTTTCTTTGAATTATATTATTCCCGAGTATTTTAAAACAGTTAAGGAAGAAATTTTAAATAGAAGTACGGAGCTTGAGCGTTTTAGTTTGGCACAAAACATGTCGGCATTAGTTCATTCTGAAAATGATTATAAAATTCCATATATCCATCCTGAGAACATCATTGTTTTTGGCAGTAATGTACAAATGTTACATTATGGAATCGAAAAATTACTTGCACCACAGCAGTATAGTTCGGAATTCTATTTAGAGTCTTATAAAGCTTTAATGATTTCTATTTTACTACCTAAGGTAGATTTTGACTTAGTCATCCATGGGATTGATGCAATAAAGGAAAAGGTAGCACAGGATATTATTCCCTTAGGGAGTGTAGCTGATGTTAATAAATATATTGCAGAAAAGTATGCAAAATTATCAGAAGAGAGTTCAAAAGCTAATTTGTTGGTGAACAAGAAAAAATGGAAGGCTTTGTTAATAGGGGGAGCCTTGCTTGCTACAACCACAGTCATTTTAAGTTTTGCAACGTATAAGTCTATGTTTAAAGACGGCCCCCTAAAATCATCAGTCATTATGGCCCAATCAAATTTCATGCGAAAAGACTATTCTGAAACAGTTGAATCATTAAAAAATTATGGTGCAGAATCATTGCCAAAAGAAGCTAAGTATATCTTAGCAGCAAGCTATGTCCGTTTAGATAGTTTGAGCGATAAGCAAAAGGAAGTTATTTTAAATACGATTACAGAATCAACAGATGATACAATTTTCTATTATTGGATTTATCTTGGACGTGGAAAATTTGAAAAAGCTCTAGATGTGGCACAAAATATCGGGGACACACAATTGATTTTACACGCTTATACAAATCTATATGAATCAGTTAAAGCAGATATCAATATGAACGGTTCTGAAAAACAAAAGAAACTTGAAGAATATGAAAAGAAAATAAAAGAACTTTCTGCTGAGATTGGAGAAGCGACTACAAATAGTAGTGACACAAAAGCATCTACTGAGACAACAACTCCTAAGGACAACCAAACAAAAGAAAAGAGTGAGCGATAAATGAAGGCAAAAAAGCTAGAATATGATCATCAACTGGGAGACCAATTAGGAGAACTTCATAAACCTATTTATACCTTGTTGATTGAACAAGAAAAATTGGAAAAAATTGATTTGTTTGAAGGACAAGAGGTAAGAGTAGGTACTAACGAGTATACAGTAGAAGGCAGAAGAGTCTATCGAAATGGTAAGGAATTAGAAAGAGGAAAATCTACCTTTGATAAAGAAACTGTAACCTTATTGGTTCCTGAAGAGGATATTTTTGTCACTTATATTTTTCCGCCACAACGATTTATTTGTAGCAAGAAAGAATCAGCTGACATTAGTTGGTCAATTTCAAACCAACTTTTTTTCTCAAATAATCAAGTACAGGTTACACTTGGGGAATCTCCGGCTTATCTAAATAACCGTCTTATCAAAGAGGAAGGGCTTTATCCGTTTGAAGTGGGAAACCGAATGAAGGTTTCTAACTATTTTATAGAAAAAAGAAAGAACCAGTGGAAGATTGGATGTCTTTTTGAAGAACCACAATTGAATAAGAGTCAAATTCTGATACAAGAAAAAAATAATGAATATCCGTTGGATTTTCCAGAGTATAGAAGGAGTCCAAGAGTTAACCCGATTATCCATAGTGGGAAAATCATTATCAATCAACCTCCACAGCCGATAAAACCACCTAAAAACTCGCTCATTCGAGCAATTGTTCCAGCTTTAGGGATGTTTACTTTAACTGCATTTAGTTCAATTTGGACGAAAGGGAATCCTGTAATGATGCTAGGGATGGGTGGTTTTAGTCTCCTGACTGCAGCGACAACTATGAGTCAGTATTTTGAGGAGAGAAAGGATACCAAAGAGCAGGAAAAAACTCGTATTCAAGACTACGAAGCATATTTATTAAAACAGGTATCCGACTTAGAAAGCTACTACAAAGAAGAAACTAAGATTTTACATTACAATCAACCGTCAATGTCGACCATTACTGAACTGATTGCAAAGTATGATTCTAGAATTTATGAGCGGATGGACTATAATGAAGATTTCTTACAGGTGTCTTTAGGATTAGGAGATAAGTTAAGCCGGCTAGAGTTACAAACAAATTTTGATGAGCAAAGTAAAGATGAAATATCGCAATTTGCTCGAACAGTCTTGCAAGACTACAGTTTGCAAAAGAAGGTTCCAATTACTGTTAATATTTTTGAAGCGACAGTTGGTCTTGTAGGAAACAGTGAAGTAACTAGGACAGCTGTGTATAATATGCTTTTACAGATGGCAATGTTCCATAGCTACTTAGATGTTAATTTTATCAATCTTGTTCAAGAACTGAGATATGAGAAGGATTGGTCTGAGTGGCGCTTTCTCCCACATTTTAATATGCAGGAGCGAAATATTCGTGGTTTTGTCCATGATGCCAGAAGTCGTGATGCTGTTCTAAATTCGTTTTATCGTATCATTCAAAAACGTTCTCAAATCAAACGTGAAATGGGGGAAAAAGATGCGCGCTTTAAACCTCATTATGTCTTAACGATTATGGATGACTCCCATTTACTTGGCCATAGTTTGAATGAGTATCTAGCCAAGGATTTGACAGAGTTAGGTGTGACTGTTATTTGGGTGAAAGAGGCGCGTCGTCTTTTGCCAGAAACTATCACAACTCTGATTGAATATAAGAATCAAAATCTAGGTCAAATCATTAATGATGAAGGATCCTATAGTGCACAAACCTTTATTCCCTACCCACTGTTGGATTGCTATGAAGCTTCTATCCGTACTTTAGCAAATCTAAAACACATGGAAGTAGAGAAGAATACGATTCCAAAATCCGTTACTTTTTTGGAACTCTATCAAGTCAGAGAAGTTGAAGAGTTACAGGTTGCGACTAGATGGTCCAAAGCAGATACTTTTAAAACGTTAGCAGTGCCATTAGGATTGCGTGGGAAAGATGACCAGGTGGAACTCAACTTACATGAACGTGCACATGGACCGCATGGTCTTGTAGCAGGAACTACTGGTTCAGGTAAATCGGAGATTCTTCAGTCGTATATATTATCCATGGCTGTAAATTTTAGTCCAGAGGATGTTGGATTTCTTACGATTGACTTCAAGGGTGGTGGGATGGCGAATCTTTTCAAAGATCTACCACATATGCTTGGGTCTATTACTAACTTAGATGGCGCGGCTAGTGCGCGTGCCTTAGCTTCTATCAAAGCAGAGTTACAAAAACGCCAACGACTATTTAATCAATTTGGTGTCAACCATATTAATGGATACACTAAATTATATAAGGAAGGGCAAAAATCTACTGACAAATCAGGCTATCCAGACAAACCATTACCTCATCTGTTCCTGATTAGTGATGAGTTTGCTGAATTGAAAGAACATGAACCAGAATTTATGACAGAGCTGGTTTCGACAGCCCGTATCGGACGTTCGCTTGGGGTCCATCTAATTCTTGCTACACAAAAGCCATCAGGTGTCGTGAATGATCAAATATGGTCAAACTCTCGTTTCAAACTAGCTTTGAAAGTGTCAGATGAGTCTGATTCAAATGAAATTATCAAAACACCAGATGCAGCGAGTATTACTGAACCAGGGCGTGCCTACTTACAAGTAGGAAATAACGAAATCTATGAGTTGTTCCAGTCTGCTTGGAGTGGTGCATATTATGCCCCGCAAATAGAGGGAGTTCAAGAAGTTGTTGATGAACGAATCTGGTTGATTAATGACCTGGGACAATATGAATTGCTATCTGATGACCTATCTAAGGATGAAAATTATACTGCTGATCAGACGGAAGAAATCACGGAACTCTCAGCTGTTGTAAACTATATAGCAAGAGTGAGCAAGACTGTACCTCTCAACCTGCCAGATAAACCGTGGTTAGAACCACTAGAGACAGCCATCATATCCCCTCAAACAGATATTCACTGGACCGATGAAAAAGTATTGGCCGTTCCCTTTGCTCGAATGGATATTCCGACAGAGCAACGTCAAAAGGATTATCATTTTGATTTGGAAAAAATGGGGCATACAGTTTTCTATGGTTCACCTGGTTTTGGGAAATCCCTAGCTCTTCAAACTCTAGTGTTAAATCTCGCTCGTTTGAATACTCCAGAGCAAGTACAAATCAATTTATTTGACTTTGGGACAAACGGCCTCTTGCCACTAAAAGATTTACCTCATGTAGTTGATTTGACAAGGTTTGATGAAGAAGAAAAACTGGTTAAGTTTTTAAAACGTATTGACCAAGAGTTGAAGATTCGCAAGGAGAAGTTTGCCCTCTATAATGTAGCAAGTCTTTCCCAATACGAACAAAAATCGGGTGAGAAACTCCCTGCTATTCTTACTATTTTTGACGGCTTTGATACTATAAAAGATACACCGCTAGAAGAAGCTATTGAAAGTATGATTAACCGCCTCCTACGTGAGGGAGCGAGTCTTGGATGCTATGTGATTTTGACAGCACTTCGTTCAAATAGCCTTAAAATCAGTATGTCAAGTAATATCACCTCGCGCTTGGCCTTTTACCTGGTTGATGAAGGAGCTTCTAAGGAAATTATCGGACGCGATGCTTTAATTCAGCAAGAAATTTTTGGTCGTGCCCAGTTGAAAGAAGATATTCCTTATGCCATTCAGGTTTATCTCCCTATAAGTGGAGAAGGGGACATTGAGCGCCTATATAACTTGGAAGAAGAAGTCAAGTTGATTGCAAGAAGCTGGACAGGAGTTTGCCCAGAACCAATCCCAATGTTGCCAAATGAAGTGACGCTTACACACTTTAGTAATCATCCTAAAGTACTTGAGATGTGGTCGAGAGGGGAATTACCAATAGGGTTTGATAAAGAAACAACGGATCCTCAAGGGTTTATTCCCGACAGAGATGGGTATTTTGAATTCTTATATGATACCCCGCAACAATTGGAATATTGTGAAAATAGTTTGATACCAGGTCTGAATAGATTAGTAAATATTGAAAAAATATTATTAAATACCAACAATAGTTACAAAAAAACAGAAGTATTTGATAAAATTATTGATAGAGATAATATACCTAGTTTCTTTAACGATATTCAAGGAGAAATTGAAAGCCGTCACAATGGTAAAGAGGCTTCAATGATGTACGTGTTTATCCCAGAAGCGCATATGCTGGGGACTTTATTAAATATGAAAGTAACCGAGGATGTATTTAAAAAGATTGTTAGAAATAGCGGAAAAGTTCACATTCATTTTGTATTTATGGGAGAACAACAAGCTATTAGTGTAGGCTACTTAGATGTTGACAAGGTCTTAAAGAGCAATGTTCCTGCTGGATGTGTTGGAACAAGGTTCAAAGATCAAAATATTTCAAAAGTACAAACGAGCTTCAGTGAGCCAGTTGTAGCAGAGGATGAGACAAACTTTTTTGTGGGTAGAATAGGTTATCGTTTACGATTGGTTACAGATAATGGATAGAATATTTAACATAAGTTGATAAAAAACAAAGGAGATATAGCTATGTCTCGTGATTACAGTTATGAGATTTACTCTTTACGACAACAGATTTCAACAATGTCTAGTGAAAGAGCAGATATATTAAATAAAATAAGTATTCTAAAACAGAATAAGAGTAAAATACAGAGTAAGAAAAGCGCAATTTCAGAACAATTGTCTCAATACGATTTGATAAAGACAAAAGCTACTTCTAATTTTGCTGGAAATAGAAGAGATGATTTTAATAATAAAATAGAAACGCTAAAAGGATCGATTTCCCAATGGTTGGAGAATACTCAGAATAATATTGATTTGATTGATAAAAAGATTTCAACCTATACGGCTGAAGCTTCTAATTTAGCAATTGGTATGAATTATGCTAGTCAATCACTAAATACTTATATTTATCTTCAAAGTCAAAATGAAGATTAAGGGAGAGAGTTATGGGAGAAATAAAATTAGATTATAATATTTGGTCTGTTGATGTTGTTTCATATTCTTCATCAATTGATGCTTTATCCGATCTTTCAAAACCTACCTTGAGCGAGAATGACTTACAACCTTTCCTTAAAATTAATTCTATGATAGATGAGTTAAACAGTTCGATAAAAACATTTAAAAGCAATTCAATAGATCAGACACGAAACATGTCTAGGGCTGTAGCGAATAAAATGTCTGATGATGCTGCTGGGGCTGCAGGTTTTAGAGGAGGATAAGATGATTTCACAAGAAATGTTATGGGCGCAGTATTTTACAGAGTCCTATCTTGGTTTTAAGCCAAATTCACTCATCGATCAAATCGCGAAAGCTATTATTTATAGACCGGATTTATTTAGAAGATTGGTTTTAAATTTGTCTCAGAGTGATATGAGTTATGAGTACAATCCAACAATTGGAGCAAGTATTGATTTTCGCTTCAATAAGGGAGAGGTTATTATCACTCGTCTTGGGGAAACTCAGCTTTTTTCCACATCTGAGTTTATGCGTTTACTTGGATTAATTGATAAAATTTATACAGAAATTCTGCCATTAGGTAGTGTTATTCAAATAAATAGAGAAAAGTTACCCAAAGATGCTCTTGAGGATTTTATTGAAGAAATGCCTGTCTATGTATTAATTACAGGGCAACGGGTATCAATTGAAAACAAGTTTTATCTAGATTACACAGGATATTTTTGGCCAAAAGGTTTGATTCCAAATCAAGAAACCTTAGTTATATCCGATGACATGATTGCATCCGTCCTTTTTAGAGGTCTAGAGAAAAATGATATTCAGGAACAACATGTCTTAAACCTGCGTCGCCAACTACTTGCAAAGGATCTGGATTCGTATACTTTTCACAATTATCAAATGGAGGCTAGCCGATGAAATATAAGTATTCTGAATTATTGATAGCGCGCGAGGGACTTTATCGTTCAAAAAGTGGATTTGAAGATAAGATTCTAGCAGCGCTTCAAGGTACTCGAGAGTTGATTGGCACTGAAAGTTTTCGTTCGGCCACCAAAGATGCGATTAATGCAGAGCTGAGTAATTATAACCTGCCTTTATTATTTAGTTACCGTGATTTAGCCAATGGTTTATATAATGAGTGGGATCGGCTGATGTTACGCTTTCAGGAGTTGGTTGATGAGCATAGTCCTGCTGCTGTCATTGATACGTCAGAATTTTCCGGTTTAAAAAGAGCTGTGGAACAACCGACTCAAGAGATTTTGAACTTGATTGCCCATCCAGACCTTACAATAGCTTACTCTGCAATTGGAGGTATAGTTGGCATCAGCAATCCTTCTTCCGCAGATATCAAAAGCCATAAGGAAGAAGCCCTGCAATCTCTTCGTACAACTGAAAGTCGGATGGAATCATTTAATGGTGAACTGTTGGGGAACGGTGTAACCACTACCCTCTCCACGATTGCAAGTGGTTTGAGTCGGTCTCGCAAAGCTGTTGGTATGACAGACCCTTATCACAATGTGGAAGCCCTTGCAATTTTTAAGGACACGAAGTTACGGGATCAACAGATCGAGAATTCTAAAACTCTGCACGAAGAACTAATCCGTTATATTCGACATTATAATCCAGAAACGGCCTTTGACTTGAGTCAGATGAGTGAACAGGATCTCCAGACCTTGGGTCGTACGATCTCTCTTGCCTCCCATGGGAATGGCGGTAAGAAACCTCAGGAACTGATTGATTTCTTGAAAGGGAATGAAGTTACGTTTGAGAAGGAGATCACAGTATATGACGATGGTCAGCACTATCTCAAGAGTAAAATCCAGATAAAAGGTCACTTCAAAGGGGAAAGTGCCATCACTTTTAACACTAAATATAAAGATGGTAAGTTAAGTCAAGAAGGAGAGTATAGCGTAGGAGGTTTGAGTACGGATTTCCTAGAAGAAAAGGCCAATTATAAGACGAAGATAGGACTAAAGGACTATTCTATAACGGGTGAGTTCAGTCTAGCAGACAAAATTAGTTCAAGCTACGGGAGACTCGCACCCAACCTTTCTATTGGCTTTGGCTATAAGAATCGCTCGGTTGAGGTTGGAACTAAGTCAGAAGATGGCTACCGCGTGACTTATGTGAAGGAACATAATCAGGTTAAACAAGATTACGCAACAGTTAAAACGACCACTGAAACAGGGGTGAGAAGAGTGGATCATCTCCAAAGGACATTTGACTATGTCGCAGAGCATCCAGTTGAGTCGGTGGCGATAGCTTTTGGTGCAGTAATTACTATAGGTGCCGCTGTAGCGTTTGCCCCTGAAGCTATTGCTGCTGCAGGAGCTGTGCTAACTGCAAAATTACTAGGAGGATTAACTAGCATCCTTATTGGCATATCTATCTTTAATAATAGAGGGGAGTAACATATGAAATTAGTAGAAAAAAAAGTAAGTAGGGCGACAGAAAACACTCTTCTACAACTTGATAGGGCTATTCTAATTTGCTTATTTTTAGTCTTGGTTGTTGATGTGATGGCAGTATTTTTAGTATTTCAAAGTAATTTGAAAATATTGGGACTCATATTATTAGTTATTGACTTTTTAGCTCTCGTCTTTGTATTTTATTTAAGATTTATATCTAGCAAAGTTATTTATCTAATGTTAAACGATGCTATTAATCTTAAGCTCTATGTAGACATGTTCAGGGTTCAATCAGAAAAGTCTATTAAGCCCTTTAGGGCAACATATCGTGAGTATTACCAATTTATCCAAGGCCAAGTAGCTTATCTAAAAGGAGATTTTCAATCTGCCAAGGAAAATATGTCCAAGTATAATTTGAAAAAAATTTGGGGTAGATTAAGAGACTATACATTTTTAATATCAACCTATGAACTATTAAAAGTTTCCATCCATCTTCAAGATGAGCGAGACATTGCTTTCTTTGAGGAACAATTGTCCAAGGCGCCAGATTCGAAAGATGGGAAAGCTAAACTAATCGCCCAAACTCAAGCCATAAAAGATATTGTGTTCAATAAAGAAGTGAATGACTACTTCGATACCACAGAACCCGAAAATAAGCTAGCTCGAATCATGTTCTCTTATTACGGAGCCCTCAACGCTCAATTAAAAGGAGATGAAGCTCGTGCTCGTAGTTTGTTTGAAAGCATAGCCCATGAAAATCCAGAGCTTTTCTATGTACAGGAAGCGCAGAAATATTTAGAAGGAGAAAAGTGATGTCAGAACGTACTGCTTTACCGATTGGAAGTGTTGTTCGAGTGAGAGAAGGTGTGGAGCCTGTCATGATTGTTAATCATTGTCCAGTTACTGAAAAGGACGGCAAGCAAGGTTATTTTGACTTTGGAGCTGTCAGTCTTCCACTAGGACTTATGAATCAAAACATTATCTTCTTTAACAAAGAGGATATAGATGAAGTTCTATTCTTTGGTTACATCGATCGTCGTTTTCAAGACTTTTTGAGTCGTTATGATGAGGAAGTCTCAAAAATCACCTATGACCACTTCACCATAGAAGACTTCAAAAAATGACATACAAATCCTAGAATTTCATTCTAGGATTTTCTATATGGTGAAAAAATGAAACACCTAAAATTTAGTATATAGGTCGGTGCATAAGCAAGTTACGAATTGGTAAGTTTTATTAATAGAATAAAGATTATAAGCCCTCCTTGCCTGACTCTAGTATTCGTGGTATAATAAAGGGATAAATGAGAGAGGTTAGCTATGAAAAAAATAATTATAGGTAGTAGTGTTTTTGTAACTTTGTTGGTTGGTTCAGGAGCAACATTTATTTATTTAAAGAATCAAGAGATTTCTGTAACAAATAAGGTTAACGATCGTAAATTGAATATTGCTCTGGTAAATGAAGATGCTGGAGGCGTATTAAATGGCAACGCCTATAATCTAGGAAATGATTTCACAAATTTATTATCAAAAGAGAATACAAATCAATGGACTGTCATGACTCGTAATGTTGCTGAAAATCGATTTGAAAATGGGTCGGTTGATGTAATTGTTTATATCGAACAACAGTTTTCAGAAAAAATAGCTCAACTGGAAAGTTTTAATCCTGATAGAGCAAAGATAACATATAAAACGAAATCAAATTTAGATCCAGTTAAATCTAAGAATGTTGAGTTACGAGTAGGCGAGTACCTTAATACTATTAACCAAAATGTTATAAAAATGTATTTTTCGAGTGTTATCAACAACCTAGATGATGCTAAAAGAAATGTTGATAATATTGTAAATGAACAATCTGGCACGCATACAAAAATTTCTCAATATATCTATGGCCCGTCAAACGAAGCAAGTCAGTCTATGTTAAGCACTTTGGACTTGGCTTCAAATCTACAGAAAATGAATTCGTCTTATGAAGATTCTCAAAAGGCTTTTTCTGATTCTGTTGTTAGTCTTTTAAATAATACAGGGATAGGCTTAGACAAACAACTTACGGAAGTTAAAACTTATTTTGATTTTCAAAAGGGTATATTTGAGAAGAATGTCTTAACAACCAATAACACATTGAAAGAACAGCATGAAGAAAATTCTAAAATTATAGATGGTTTAAATGATTCGATGCTTAAATCATTGTATCAATTTGGAAATAGTACAGCTGAGGAAAAATCTGAACAAGCTAAACTAGAAGATTTAGTAGTTGATTATCATAAGGTTATTGTTGATTATCAAGGTAAAATAAAAGATAGAAAATCCGAATTTGGACATCTCAAGACAGAATTAGAAGCAGAGAAAAAGAAAATATCACTCTTTTACTTTGGTAAAGAAGATGTTGATTTAAAATCGGACCTTACTTCAGATGCTAAAGCAACACTTGTAGATCAGATTAATAAAAGTTTGATTACTGAAAATCATTTGCCTGAAACTTATCAAACTTTAATTCGTTCAAATCTAACAGATATTAGTATTGAACCAACTGATTACCAAACTTTATTTAGTAAATTGGAGAAACTCAATGTTCTAACAGCTGATCAAGTTAAAGAATATAATGAAAAAATAGATTTACTTAAGAATTATACTAAATTTGATAAGAAGGCTACTTCTATAAGTGGATTACCTGTTTTTGAATTTTTATCGATTGAAAATGATAAGCTCGATAAAGTAACAGAAACGATGGAATTGACAGTTAGATTACCCCAATCTGAGTCTAAAACTGTCGAGGCATCTGTGACAAAACCATCAAGTAGTTCGCCTGAATCATCAACGGTAGTTGAGGCTAGCGGAGTTTCTACTAGTTCTGAAGGGACAAAATATTTATCTCCTAAAGCTAAAGTTTATGTTACAGGAGATGCTACCTTAGTTGGAGGAGAGCAAACTATAACAGATGATAAGCTTTATACTATGACGGTTGAATATACTTTAGAACCACATTATGGGAAAAATGAAATTTCATTTGAAGTACACATTGGTGAAACTACAATTCCTATCAAGAAAACTATTTATCGTAGTGATAAAGAAGAGTCAGATGTTTTAGTGAAAAAAGATTTAAAACATATTTTTGATAAATTAAGCAAAATTGATCGTACAACTGGTATGATTCAAGCAATTTATGGAAGTCCAAGTAGTTCCTCTATTAATTTTTCTGCCTTATCACCAGATTCTGTTTACCATATGTACGGCAACATCAGTCGTGATGATATAGCAACTCAGTTGTCAGAAGATCAAGTTACTAAATTTAAAGAATCAGGTATAGCTTTGTTGGAACAAATTCAAAATTCTTTGGAGTCATTAGAAAAATCAAGCGAGGCATTGCCTGAATTGGCTGAAGCTGAGTTACCGAATGATTATTTCAAAAATCAAATTACAAACTTAGCTGATTGGTATAACAGTTCGATTAAGACCTTATCAACTGAGTACGATAAGTGGAAGGAAACAAAAGCGAAACAATTGGAAGTGACGGAGACAGCTTCAGATGCTAATAGTGGAATATTAATAAATGATAGTGAATCATCAAAACGCTTATATAGTTCAATTGAATCATTAGTGTCTACTACCTCTACTGGTTCAAAAGAAACTAGTCAAAATCACGAAGCAGTTGGGACTATGAAGGATCAATTTACTCAATTTGTTGGTCAAGTTCAGACTATTAAAGATAATGTTGATAAGACTATTTCAACTACGAATGATCTGATATCTAATGAAGCAGAAGTTATTCAAGGGAATAGAGACTACGCAGAGTCCTTTAAAACTGTTATGAAGAATATTCGTGATGGTGGAACGACCAATCAAAATGTGATGAATTTTTTATCTAATCCAATTGAAACTAAAAAAGAAACATATGAAGCGCCAATTTCAGTGGATAATAACAGAGTATGGGTTATTTTAGCGATTATTTTATCAGCAATTTCATCAGCAGGAATCACATATTGGTTGACAAAAGAAAAAGGCAAATAATGTAGATAATAACTCTCAAAATGTACTGACCCCAAAAAGTTAGACAAATAATTTAAGCGAAGGATTTAGTTCTGTATTGCATAGGGCTAAGTCCTTTTAGTTTGACCTTAATTCGTTTGTTGTTGTAGTAATCAATATAGTCCACAATAGCTTGTTCCAATTGCTTAAGCGACTGAAACGCCTTCTCATAACCATAAAACATTTCCGATTTCAAAATGCCAAAGAAAGATTCCATCATACCGTTGTCTGGGCTGTTACCTTTACGTGACATAGATGTTTGGATTCCCTTACTCTCTAAAAACCTGTGATAAGAATCGTGTTGGTATTGCCATCCTTGATCACTATGGAGACTCGTATTCTCATAGTATTTCTCTGTAAAGGCCTG
>NZ_JAKUWG010000014.1:0-1225 GCF_026782285.1 Streptococcus oralis | reverse complement strand
GGCTCTATAATATTTGTAGTGGGTAAATCCCCTATGGATATTATGGAGCCTATTTTGTTGTAGAAAAAAAGTCCCATAAGATCTATAATGAAAAGCGACCAAACCATCATTAGAAAGAATCATATGGAACCATTACATTTTATCACAAAACTGCTCGATATCAAAGACTCTAATATCCAATTTATGGATATCATCAATAGGGATACTCACAAAGAAATCATCGCTAAACTGGACTACGACGCCCCATCTTGTCCTGATTGCGGAAGTCAAATGAAGAAATATGACTTCCAAAAACCGTCTAAGATCCCTTACCTTGAAACGACTGGTATGCCTACTAGAATCCTCCTTAAAAAGCGTCGTTTCAAGTGCTATCATTGCGCGAAAATGGCGGTGGCTGAGACTTCCCTCGTCAAGAAAAAGCACCAAATCCCTCGTATTATCAACCAAAAAATTGCTCAAGATTTTGAAAAGCTCGATATCATCACTGTTCTTGAAGGCAGGACACAAGCTGTCATCCGAAATCACTTTCTTCGCTACGATAGAACCATTCGCTGTCAGGTGAAAATCATTACAATGGATATGTTTAGCCCTTACTATAACTTGGCTAAACGACTTCGCTTTCGAATTTCTAGGCTCAGGCTGAAACAGTCTCCCAGACTGTTTCACTCCCAAATGCTAAAATCGTTCTAGATCGTTTTCACATTGTACAACATCTTAGCCGTGCCATGAGTCGTGTGCGTATCCAAATCATGAATCAATTTGAACGAAAATCCCATGAATACAAGGCTATCAAACGTTACTGGAAGCTCATTTAACAGGATAAAAGAGATTCTAGATAAGCTTTTTAGCTATTCAGAAGACCTGAAACACCACTATAATCTTTATCAACTCTTGCTTTTTCACTTTCAGAATAAGGAAGCTGAAAAATTCTTCGGACTCATTGAGGACAATCTAAAGCAGGTCCATCCTCTTTTTCAGACTGTCTTTAAAACCTTCCTCAAGGATAAAGAAAAGATCGTCAACACTCTCCAATTACCCTATTCCAACGCCAAATTGGAAGCAACGAATAATCTTATTAAACTCATTAAACGAAATGCCTTTGGTTTTCGAAACTTTGAAAACTTCAAAAAAAGGATTTTTATCGCTCTGAACATCAAAAAAGAAAGGACGAAATTCGTCCTTTCTCGATCTTAGCTGACTTCAACCCACTACGGTTGACAAAGAG
>NZ_JAKUWG010000013.1:0-5018 GCF_026782285.1 Streptococcus oralis | reverse complement strand
AGCTAAGCGACTTCCATATCTCACAGGGGGCAACCCCCAACTACTTCCGGCGTTCTAGGGCTTAACTGCTGTGTTCGGCATGGGTACAGGTGTATCTCCTAGGCTATCGTCACTTAACTCTGAGTAATACCTACTCAAAATTGAATATCTATCAAATACCAAGTAAACCTTACACTTCGTATCCTCAGTTACTTTGGATAAGTCCTCGAGCTATTAGTATTAGTCCGCTACATGTGTCACCACACTTCCACTTCTAACCTATCTACCTGATCATCTCTCAGGGCTCTTACTGATATAAAATCATGGGAAATCTCATCTTGAGGTGGGTTTCACACTTAGATGCTTTCAGCGTTTATCCCTTCCCTACATAGCTACCCAGCGATGCCTTTGGCAAGACAACTGGTACACCAGCGGTAAGTCCACTCTGGTCCTCTCGTACTAGGAGCAGATCCTCTCAAATTTCCTACGCCCGCGACGGATAGGGACCGAACTGTCTCACGACGTTCTGAACCCAGCTCGCGTGCCGCTTTAATGGGCGAACAGCCCAACCCTTGGGACCGACTACAGCCCCAGGATGCGACGAGCCGACATCGAGGTGCCAAACCTCCCCGTCGATGTGAACTCTTGGGGGAGATAAGCCTGTTATCCCCAGGGTAGCTTTTATCCGTTGAGCGATGGCCCTTCCATACGGAACCACCGGATCACTAAGCCCGACTTTCGTCCCTGCTCGAGTTGTAGCTCTCGCAGTCAAGCTCCCTTATACCTTTACACTCTGCGAATGATTTCCAACCATTCTGAGGGAACCTTTGGGCGCCTCCGTTACCTTTTAGGAGGCGACCGCCCCAGTCAAACTGCCCGTCAGACACTGTCTCCGATAGGGATAACCTATCCGGGTTAGAGTGGCCATAACACAAGGGTAGTATCCCAACAACGTCTCCTTCGAAACTGGCGTCCCGATCTCATAGACTCCTACCTATCCTGTACATGTGGTACAGACACTCAATATCAAACTGCAGTAAAGCTCCATGGGGTCTTCCCGTCCTGTCGCGGGTAACCTGCATCTTCACAGGTACTAAAATTTCACCGAGTCTCTCGTTGAGACAGTGCCCAAATCATTACGCCTTTCGTGCGGGTCGGAACTTACCCGACAAGGAATTTCGCTACCTTAGGACCGTTATAGTTACGGCCGCCGTTTACTGGGGCTTCAATTCATACCTTCGCGTTACCGCTAAGCACTCCTCTTAACCTTCCAGCACCGGGCAGGCGTCACCCCCTATACATCATCTTACGATTTAGCAGAGAGCTGTGTTTTTGATAAACAGTTGCTTGGGCCTATTCACTGCGGCTGACTTAAAGTCAGCACCCCTTCTCCCGAAGTTACGGGGTCATTTTGCCGAGTTCCTTAACGAGAGTTCTCTCGCTCACCTGAGGCTACTCGCCTCGACTACCTGTGTCGGTTTGCGGTACGGGTAGAGTATGTTTAACGCTAGAAGCTTTTCTTGGCAGTGTGACGTCACTAACTTCGCTACTAAACTTCGCTCCCCATCACAGCTCAATGTTATAGAACTAAGCATTTAACTCAATTCACACCTCACTGCTTAGACAGACACTTCCAATCGTCTGCTTTAGTTAGCCTACTGCGTCCCTCCATCACTACATACTCTAGTACAGGAATATCAACCTGTTGTCCATCGGATACACCTTTCGGTCTCTCCTTAGGTCCCGACTAACCCAGGGCGGACGAGCCTTCCCCTGGAAACCTTAGTCTTACGGTGGACAGGATTCTCACCTGTCTTTCGCTACTCATACCGGCATTCTCACTTCTATGCGTTCCAGCACTCCTCACGGTATACCTTCATCACACATAGAACGCTCTCCTACCATACCTATAAAGGTATCCACAGCTTCGGTAAATTGTTTTAGCCCCGGTACATTTTCGGCGCAGGGTCACTCGACTAGTGAGCTATTACGCACTCTTTGAATGAATAGCTGCTTCTAAGCTAACATCCTAGTTGTCTGTGCAACCCCACATCCTTTTCCACTTAACAATTATTTTGGGACCTTAGCTGGTGGTCTGGGCTGTTTCCCTTTCGACTACGGATCTTAGCACTCGCAGTCTGACTGCCGACCATAATTCTTTGGCATTCGGAGTTTATCTGAGATTGGTAATCCGGGATGGACCCCTCACCCAAACAGTGCTCTACCTCCAAGAATCTCTAATGTCGACGCTAGCCCTAAAGCTATTTCGGAGAGAACCAGCTATCTCCAAGTTCGTTTGGAATTTCTCCGCTACCCACAAGTCATCCAAGCACTTTTCAACGTGCCCTGGTTCGGTCCTCCAGTGCGTCTTACCGCACCTTCAACCTGCTCATGGGTAGGTCACATGGTTTCGGGTCTACGACATGATACTAATGCGCCCTATTCAGACTCGGTTTCCCTGCGGCTCCGTCTCTTCAACTTAACCTCGCATCATATCGTAACTCGCCGGTTCATTCTACAAAAGGCACGCTCTCACCCATTAACGGGCTCGAACTTGTTGTAGGCACACGGTTTCAGGTTCTATTTCACTCCCCTCCCGGGGTGCTTTTCACCTTTCCCTCACGGTACTGGTTCACTATCGGTCACTAGGGAGTATTTAGGGTTGGGAGATGGTCCTCCCAGATTCCGACGGGATTTCGCGTGTCCCGCCGTACTCAGGATACTGCTAGGTACAAAGACTATTTTAAATACGAGGCTGTTACTCTCTTTGGCTGATCTTCCCAAATCATTCTTCTATAATCTTTGAGTCCACATTGCAGTCCTACAACCCCGAAGAGTAAACTCTTCGGTTTGCCCTCCTGCCGTTTCGCTCGCCGCTACTAAGGCAATCGCTTTTGCTTTCTCTTCCTGCAGCTACTTAGATGTTTCAGTTCACTGCGTCTTCCTCCTCACATCCTTAACAGATATGGGTAACAGGTAGTACCTGTTGGGTTCCCCCATTCGGAAATCCCTGGATCATCGCTTACTTACAGCTACCCAAGGCATATCGTCGTTTGTCACGTCCTTCTTCGGCTCCTAGTGCCAAGGCATCCACCGTGCGCCCTTATTAACTTAACCTTATTTTCTGACCTTTCAGTCAGTAACTCTTTTAATACTACAGCGTTTCGGTTTATTTTCTTGTTACTATTTGATATAGATATTCAATTTTCAATGTGCATTACTTGGTGATCTCTCACCAATGGAGCCTAGCGGGATCGAACCGCTGACCTCCTGCGTGCAAAGCAGGCGCTCTCCCAGCTGAGCTAAGGCCCCACAAGACCTCTCAAGACTAAACAAGACCAATGTGCATTCCTTATCCTTAGAAAGGAGGTGATCCAGCCGCACCTTCCGATACGGCTACCTTGTTACGACTTCACCCCAATCATCTATCCCACCTTAGGCGGCTGGCTCCTAAAAGGTTACCTCACCGACTTCGGGTGTTACAAACTCTCGTGGTGTGACGGGCGGTGTGTACAAGGCCCGGGAACGTATTCACCGCGGCGTGCTGATCCGCGATTACTAGCGATTCCGACTTCATGTAGGCGAGTTGCAGCCTACAATCCGAACTGAGACTGGCTTTAAGAGATTAGCTTGCCGTCACCGGCTTGCGACTCGTTGTACCAGCCATTGTAGCACGTGTGTAGCCCAGGTCATAAGGGGCATGATGATTTGACGTCATCCCCACCTTCCTCCGGTTTATTACCGGCAGTCTCGCTAGAGTGCCCAACTAAATGATGGCAACTAACAATAGGGGTTGCGCTCGTTGCGGGACTTAACCCAACATCTCACGACACGAGCTGACGACAACCATGCACCACCTGTCACCTCTGTCCCGAAGGAAAACTCTATCTCTAGAGCGGTCAGAGGGATGTCAAGACCTGGTAAGGTTCTTCGCGTTGCTTCGAATTAAACCACATGCTCCACCGCTTGTGCGGGCCCCCGTCAATTCCTTTGAGTTTCAACCTTGCGGTCGTACTCCCCAGGCGGAGTGCTTAATGCGTTAGCTGCGGCACTAAACCCCGGAAAGGGTCTAACACCTAGCACTCATCGTTTACGGCGTGGACTACCAGGGTATCTAATCCTGTTTGCTCCCCACGCTTTCGAGCCTCAGCGTCAGTTACAAGCCAGAGAGCCGCTTTCGCCACCGGTGTTCCTCCATATATCTACGCATTTCACCGCTACACATGGAATTCCACTCTCCCCTCTTGCACTCAAGTTAAACAGTTTCCAAAGCGTACTATGGTTAAGCCACAGCCTTTAACTTCAGACTTATCTAACCGCCTGCGCTCGCTTTACGCCCAATAAATCCGGACAACGCTCGGGACCTACGTATTACCGCGGCTGCTGGCACGTAGTTAGCCGTCCCTTTCTGGTAAGATACCGTCACAGTGTGAACTTTCCACTCTCACACTCGTTCTTCTCTTACAACAGAGCTTTACGATCCGAAAACCTTCTTCACTCACGCGGCGTTGCTCGGTCAGACTTTCGTCCATTGCCGAAGATTCCCTACTGCTGCCTCCCGTAGGAGTCTGGGCCGTGTCTCAGTCCCAGTGTGGCCGATCACCCTCTCAGGTCGGCTATGTATCGTCGCCTTGGTGAGCCGTTACCCCACCAACTAGCTAATACAACGCAGGTCCATCTGGTAGTGGTGCAATTGCACCTTTTAAACAGTTATCATGCAATAACTGCTATTATGCGGTATTAGCTATCGTTTCCAATAGTTATCCCCCGCTACCAGGCAGGTTACCTACGCGTTACTCACCCGTTCGCAACTCATCCAGAGAAGCAAGCTCCTCCTTCAGCGTTCTACTTGCATGTATTAGGCACGCCGCCAGCGTTCGTCCTGAGCCAGGATCAAACTCTCATTAAAAGTTTGAGTTCTCACTCATTTCTGTCACTGACAGATTTATTGTTTTTTTCATTGTTCAGTACTATAACCTCAGTTATAGTGCCCTGCACATTGGTTCGTCTTGTTCAGTTTTCAAAGGTCTTTGTCACTC